>CAXUCT010000080.1:6602-9425 GCA_964249415.1 uncultured Bryobacteraceae bacterium
GTGTTGCTCAATGCTGAGGGTCATAGCTATGTGCTCCGCGCACGGGCAGCCGCTACTCCTTAAATAAAGCTAAGACTAGGAAAGCGCGGAAAGCTTCGCTACGTAATCCGTCAAATCGCGCTAAGGTGAAAAGAGATCGCCCTAGTAACCTCTCGTCCCGCCCCATGGCCAAAGGAAAGAAACCTGAACAGCCGATTGAAGAATTACCAAGACCAAGAGAGATATAGCCCACGCACGCGATCTGAACCGGATGAAGTGATCTATTCCAACTGCAGCCAGCAACGCGAAGCTCAACAATGCAGGCGCAGCCAGCCGTGGCAACCAGTACCCCCCATAATACGCAGGCACAACCAGAAATCCCAGTAATATATTTAAATACCAAGCCAGTGAACAAAGCGCGACGATAGCTGGGCCAACCGCAGCTGCCCGCCTTCGAATCAGTGCGTTCCAAAAAGCTTCCACGATCACAAGAGGAGACATTATCACGACGCCGAAAAAGAACAACAGTCCCGTTCTTACAGCCAGCTGCATACGCTTCTGGTTTCTTTCCGAGCGGGATCCAAAATCAATCTCTTTCGGATCGTAACGTAAGTCTTGATAAATATTCATCACGTCAGTGAAAATCGCAAGTTCCAGCAGACCCGGATAGCTGTACTTGTCTTTAGCCAGTAGTTCATAGTTGTGTGCTGGCCACGCACCTATCTTCGGCGAAGGAGTGGACGATTTTGCGTCGTAACTTGGCGCCCTCAGTAACTTCCAGTCCAGCGATCGAAAAAAGATGATGTCCCTGATAGTCATTTCCGAACCAGGAAGCGTCCCGAGCAACAGGTTGTAGGAACCTTTCGTGAGTAGCCTGGCAGTTGCGATCGGAACTCCAGTCGCAAAAAGGATCACAATGGAGGCGATCGCTGCTCGATCTCTCCTCATTACAGCCGCCCTTTCCATCATCCAGATAGCTGCTATCGAGGCGCAAATTTCAACGCCGAATGTCAGCTTTGTCGCCATGCCGAGCAGCAAAACGACGATCACGCCCGTAAGCGTCTTCCAAAAAGCACGCCCGTCCCGCTGCGCAGCTAACTTATTTAGCAAGAACAAAAGACAAAAGAAAATCGGGAGAGCCAAAGCGTCAGTCGCCAGAACTAACTCTGTGATCATTGCAAACGGCAAAAACAAGATAAAGATCAAACAGGAAAGACGCACAAGCGGATCTTTGACGAACGCTCGTATCAGCTTATAAAGCAGCACCAAACCCGCGGTGTTCAAGGCAACACTAAGAAGTGCGATTACCTCTAGAGAGTAAACTCCATTCGTCAACTTGAATATCAGTGCGCAAAAAAGTTCATAGAGCGGTGGATTGGTCCGATGCACCTCCAACTCTGTCGCGTATTGCCATGGATGGGCCAACGCCAACCGAATCCATAGTTTGTGAAGGACGAAGTCTTGGCCCCACGAACCGTGATGGAACGCCGCGTTAACCTGAATCGCCAGGTATAGGCAAAAAAAGACCAGGACTCCGCGCTTTTCAAGGTCACTCGTAGGCGACGCGCTCTCGGTCGCCTCCCGCGGGGTTCGCTCGACAGACTTTGCGAAAGTGGGCGTCATCTTCCGGATACCATTACCGCGCAATACGCTCAGCCCATGTGCTTACGCGAAACAGCGCCAAACTAAGCGGGACGCTGCAACATCAAGCTCACCCGCAAAGCAAGTAATCTATACGCCTATAACGTCGGCAATCCGGTTCCAGGCAAACGTGCATCGCCATAAGCTGAACACCTGATTGCGCTCAGTATAGCTTAGGCAGCTTTGCTGCTACATGGGCTAGGATGCGGAAACGGCCGGGGGAAAAGGTTGGTTCGAGATGAGTTCGGCCGGCCATGTAATCGCCGGTCTCGGAGCGGACGGAGACTAAATATTTAAAATCATGAGCCGCTGTTTTGTTATTCAGCTCTTATTGCTTGGCTATTGTCGATTCTTTACCAATTGAGCCCGCAGACATAGACAACGCAATCCCCACAGCTTTCATTTGCAACTGCAACGCCTGTATTTCCAGTTTTTGGGCTTCGATCGCTCTCTGGGCTTCTTCTAACTCCTGCTCTTGCTTGTCAACTAGCCTGTGCTGCTTTTGCAATTCGTTGAGGAGTAACGCCGGGAGCTCATGATATTGAACCGACTCTACCTTCCCATCTAGTCCATAGACAACAAGATCTGGGTAGACATTGGCGACCTCTTCACCTATAAGGCCATATTGGAGCGGCCTGCTTCCATCCTCTGTCGCCCGTTTATACCGGAACGTAACCGGGCGAAGGCTCATCAATGCACCGCTCGCGTTTCCCATATCGCGGACCTCATCCTTGTACCGCGCCGAGGATTGCAGTGTCCCCAATTCCCCATTGGAATTGATCAGCACCGTTGATCCGCTGGCGATGTTCACCCCATTTATGCCAGCGATAAATGTGGTTGAATGAGTTCCGGATGTACCGATGCGTATTGTATTTGAATCGTTACTTATTCCTTGATGCCCAATATCGATGTTATTGCTGCCTGTAGAAATCTGGTAACCCGCTTCGTATCCAATTGCGATGTTCCACGAGCCGGTGCTATTGTAAAGCGCGCTGTCGCCCATTCCGACGTTGTAACTTCCTGTCGTATTACTGAACGAATTGTTGGCTCCAATAGCCGTGTTGCTGGTGCCGGTCGTATTTGACCAAAGGCTGGAAAAGCCTATCCCGGTGTTGTCGTTTCCGAGCAGGTTGTTCAGTAATCCATCCGTGCCAACTGCGGTATTCGCGGATCCCGCGGAGTTGAAGGCTAAGGTGCTTGCGC
>CAXUCT010000080.1:9435-11314 GCA_964249415.1 uncultured Bryobacteraceae bacterium
AGCACCCCTGCGCCAATTCCGGTGTTTTCGTTGCCAGTACCGTTTACCTGGAGCGCGTCGAACCCGATGCCAGTGTTTTGCGATCCCGCATTGGAAGCGCCTGCTCCGATTGCGGTACTCTCGCTCCCCGAGTTAGTCGGCGAGATGAAGTACCCGTTGATGTCAAAAATCAGATCCGTAGGATCGGTCGCGTAGACGCTCACGGCCCCATTTGTTCCCGCTGCAACGACAGCGGCATTGCAGAGGACTTCGCCGTAAGAAACCAAGGTTGCAACTACTGGCATCGGTTGTCCGGTCGGGAAAAGAGTGATGTATCGGAGCCCTCCGTGTGGAACAACTGTAACGTTTAACGAGTAGGCAGAGGCAGTAGCGGGTAATCCGCAGGGACCCGAAGCTACCGGAAAACTCCGTATGGAAATACCTCCCATAAATGGCCCCCCTAACGGGCCTACCTGCTTCCGCGTATCTAACACTCGACACGGCGTAAAGGGAACAAAGCTGGAAACCGTCTGTCCTGCCATCCTCTGCGAGCCTGCAGTAATGGCGCAAAACAAAGAGAACAGTAGAAGCTGAAGTCGTTTAGAACGCATAGCAAGCCCTTCTTTGTGGAGTGCCCTGAACTAGGGAGTTCTCTCCTGAGATAATGATGGAAATTAACGCCCTAGATCACGAGCCGCCTGCTTTCCGTCGCCAGGTATTGTCTGATGAAAACATTACGAGAGTCTGTCGATCTTTTCGCCGAGTTTGCAGCGGGAACCCGTCCTCTCCTCACCGTCGTAACACCCACCTGGAACACCAAGCCACAATGGTTTCTCGATCTCGCGCTCTCCATCTTGGAGCAAAGCTATCTTGACTGGCAATGGTGCATCGTCGATGATCACTCGTCGGCAACCGAATTTCACACGCTTTTTAGCGAGCTGCAACGCCTGCCGAACGTAAGAATCGAAAAGCTAAAGGGAGGGAAGGGAATTAGCGGCGCGACCAACCGCGGCGTGGAACTGGCAACAGGCGAGTTTGTTTGTTTTATTGACCACGATGACGTTCTTCCGCCGAATGCGCTCATGCGTTGCGCGCAGGCCCTCACCAAGGGTTTCGATGCTGTTTATACAGACTCCGACAAGATCGACGAACAAGGCCATCGAAGCGAGCCGTTCCATAAACCCGACTGGTCGCCCGAGTTCTTTCGCGGCGTCATGTACGTCGGACATCTGCTCTGTACGCGGCGCTCGCTCCTTCAAGCCGCTGGCGGGTTCGACCCTGCTTACGACGGCGTTCAGGATTTTGAGTTCTTCTTGCGATTTTCAGAACTGACGAAAAACATCCATCATATTCCGGAAATCCTGTACCATTGGCGCGCGGTGTCGGGTAGCGTTGCCGCGGAGGTAAATGCCAAGGGCGATCTTGGATTACTCCAGCAGCGTGCCGTACAGGCCCAGCTTGATCGTTTAAGCTTCCCCGCCACAACCCAGCCGGGAGATTATCCCCATCGCGTAAAAGTTGTGCCTCGGCCTCGCCGCTCCTGGCCTAAGGTGTCTATCATCATCCCCACCAAAGATAGTCCTGATGTTCTTCACCAATGTCTTTACTCGCTATTCTCGAAGACAAGCTATCCAGCTTTCGAAGTTCTATGCATTGACAACTCCACCACCGATACCCGCGCCCTTGAAGAAATGAAGAATGCTCCCGTCGAGCGAGTTCTTTCGCCGGGCAAATTCAACTTCTCCAAAGCCAACAACTTGGGCTTGGCACATGCAACCGGGGATTACCTGGTTTTCATGAATAACGATATTGAGACACTTACTCCCGATTGGATTGAGCAAATGATCTATTACGCTGAGCAGCAGGATGTCGGTGCGGTAGGTAGTTTGCTTCTCTATCC
>CAXUCT010000080.1:11324-12892 GCA_964249415.1 uncultured Bryobacteraceae bacterium
CCAGATCGAACTGTTCAGCATGCCGGAGTTGTGCTAGGTTGCCGCGGTACTGCGGATCACGTGTTACGCGGCTGCCCCGGCGATTCAGATGGCTATGCCGGGTCGCTTTCGTGCGCGCGTGAAGTTTCCGGCGTTACCGCCGCCTGTATGATGATGCGGCGAGACCTCTATGAGAGCGTCGGAGGTTTCAACGAGCACTTCTTTACCGCTTACCAGGACGTTGATCTCTGTCTAAAGGTTCGCGAACGCGACAAGCGAATCATCTGGACTCCTCGCGCCCGGTTCGTTCATCATGAATCCGCATCTCGGGGGAAGTACTACGACCATGTCGACCGGAACCTGCTTCTGGACTTTTGGGAGCACTTGATCAACGCCGGAGATCCTTATTACAACCCTAATTTCAATGTGCAGTCTTGCGATTACAGCCTCCAATGACCAGCTTCGAGTCCCAGAAGCCGGCAGTAGCTCTGCGTTACACAGAGATCCAAGTCTTGATCATCAATCGGCCGCTCAGCGGTATCTACGTCTTCTGCGCCGCTGCCTCGTGCGCGACCTCTTCCATGACCTCCGGTATGAAGGCGATGTGACAAAACCTCTGCCCTACTCAGCGGAACTGCGATTCGCGGGCCGCGATTGGCCTACCGATGCAGAAACCATGGTTGGCTGGCTCCGGCTTGAAAGTTTGGAGAAATGTTGCTCTACCGTACTTCGCGAAGCTATTCCCGGAGATTTCGTTGAAACCGGCATCTGGCGCGGTGGCTGCGGAATTTTAATGCGGGCCGTCCTGGCCGCATATTCAGACCCAACACGTTCACTCTGGTTGTTCGATTCTTTTCAGGGATTGCCGAAGCCCGATCCCGCCAGCTATCCGTTAGATGACGGCGACCCACACTGGACCTTGGCGCCTTACTTAGGAGTAAGTCTTGATCAGGTCCAGCGTAACTTTGCGCGGTACGAGCTACTAGACAACCGAACTATTTTCGTCAAAGGCTGGTTCAGGGATACAGTCCCGGCTACTCAGGTGAACTCCATCTCGCTGCTACGGCTGGACGGCGATATGTACGAATCAACTTGGGTGGTACTAGAACACTTCTACCAGAGGCTCTCGCCAGGCGGGTTTGTGATTGTCGACGATTACGGAGCATTGCCCAACTGTAAGATTGCAATCGATGAGTTCCGGTCGAAATACCTGATAAAGGCACCCATCACGAAGATCGACTGGACAGCAGTATTCTGGCGTAAATAACCGCAGTGACGTCACAGCGAAACAGCCGGAGTTGCCCTTACCGGCTGGCGCCCGCGGCAATCATTCCAAAAAGCGGGCTGCTTGCCACGGCATACTCGCGTTTTGCCATTCGCCCGGCCAGGAAAGCCGCGCGCCCTGCCTCCACCGCAAGCTTCATGGCATGCGCCATGCGTTCGGAGTCCTCCGCCTCTGCGATAGCCGTATTTAGCAGAACGCCATCGAAACCCAATTCCATCGCAATTGCCGCATCTGACGCTGTACCCACCCCGGCATCCACTATCAGAGGAACTTCGGTAATCGCCGCGCGCAGAATCTTCAGGTG
>CAXUCT010000080.1:12902-13521 GCA_964249415.1 uncultured Bryobacteraceae bacterium
GCTTTCTGGCATTCACCAAATCGTCTGTCGTGTAGGGCAAAACGACGAAGCCTTCCCGGGCAAGTACACGCGTCGCCTCTAACAATCCCTCGTTGTCTGGGAACAACGTTTTCCCGTCACCAATAACCTCAAGCTTTACCCAGTTTGATAGCCCTACCTCTTGCCCCAGCCGGGCCGTCCGTATCGCCTCTTCCGCCGTATAGCAAGCGGCTGTGTTGGGCAGAATGTGAATTTTCGATCGGTCGATAAAATCCAGTTCCGATTCTTTTGAACGATCCGTCAGATTCACTCGCCGCACCGCCAACGTCACCATTTCTGTCGCCGAGGCGGCATGGCACCTCGCCATCAGCGCTTTACTTCGGTACTTTCCCGTGCCCACGAATAAGCGGGACCGGAACGTCTTTCCGGCTATCGTCAGCGAATCTTCCATACCGTCCATTATGCGACCCGCTGAACGACCTAGTCGAAAAAACGAACCCAAATGCGGGTTCGGTTCCGTAACTTGCCCTTAAACTATTGATTTTCAAAGCAACCCCGCCGGAGTTCAGCCGATAAAACATGCCCTGCCTGTGTTATGCTCATGGCGTCGGATTTCAGACGGATCGGTCGATAGGGACAG
>CAXUCT010000081.1:0-930 GCA_964249415.1 uncultured Bryobacteraceae bacterium
GCTTTGGCGGTGGTGGTGGGGGCCCGCGCGGAATGGGCAACGATAGTGAGCATCGGTACAACCTGACGCTCTCGGTAAACGCACGCAATATCCTGAACCATGAGAATCTGAATACCCCGAACGGAGCTCTTACGTCGCCGTACTTCTTGCAATCTACCGGAATTTCAGGTGGCTTCGGGGCGGAGGCGACGGCGAGTAATCAGCGGCGTATTGATTTGCAATTGCGGTTTAGCTTTTAGCTAAATAACGCAGGACGCGATTCGCTCCCCAAATCTGCTATAACATCCAAGAAGCGCAGGACGGCGAAACTATTCGGTACGTTAAGCTCTCTGCGTCCATCTACAACCGATGGGAATTAAGAACAGCCTTCCGCTACTGAAGGAGACTTACAACAAGTGGAGTGACCATGACGCCACCACGATGGGTGCTGCGGTCGCGTTTTACACGCTGCTCTCGTTTGCACCGCTATTGGTTCTCTTGGCAGCGTTGGCAGCCTTGATCTTTTCCAAAGAAGCAGCCCAGAACGGCCTCATTGAGCAGGCAAGGCAAATGATGGGCGAACGGGGCGCGGATACGGTGAAGTCCCTTCTTGAAAATGCTCAGAAGCCTTCGTCGGGTGTGTTTGCCAGCATTGTGGCGTTTGCGACCTTGCTGTTCGGAGCGTCGGGGGTATTCACAGAACTCCAAGATGCTTTAAACACGATCTGGGATGCGAAACCAAAAGCTAGCGCGGGATTGATGG
Source organism: uncultured Bryobacteraceae bacterium (assembly GCA_964249415.1). Classification (GTDB taxonomy): domain Bacteria; phylum Acidobacteriota; class Terriglobia; order Bryobacterales; family Bryobacteraceae; genus Bog-105. The sequence goes on from CAXUCT010000081.1 coordinate 743, forward strand.
GTGTCCTCAAGCAAAGACTGTTCTCCTTCGGGATGGTGCTCTCCGTTGGGTTCCTACTGCTCGCTTCGCTGGTTGTTAGCGCGGGTCTGGCTGTAATTGGAAAGTATTTTGGTGGACTAATGCCTTTGCCGGCACCGGTTCTGGAGGCGATCAACTCTGTGGTGTCGTTCGCGGTAGTGACCGTACTC
>CAXUCT010000081.1:940-6682 GCA_964249415.1 uncultured Bryobacteraceae bacterium
ACACATCGCATGGCGATACGTGTGGATTGGAGCCATCGGCACAGCGCTGCTGTTCAGCGTGGGAAAGCTGCTGTTAGGCCTCTATCTGGGAAAGGCGAGCGTGGGATCGGCCTACGGAGCCGCCGGCTCTTTGGTCGCGATGATCGTCTGGGTTTACTATTCCGCCCAAATCTTCTTTTTCGGAGCTGAGTTCACCCGAGTCTATGCGGACGCACAAGGCGGTGGCTCCTCGCCGGAAGGGCCGAGAACAACGACCGGAGCCTACGCATAAGAGCGAACGCGAGGGCGCGCTGCCTGGCCAAGCGATGTGGGTGGGCAAACAAGAACAGGAACCGGGCAGTCACTCCTGAGATAGATCTGCGAGCGAGCAGCCGACCGCACGCGTCTCGGGATGTCGTACCGGTTTACCGGCGAGCACAGCGGCAATGGCGTCTTCCAGATCGTGAACTTGAGCACTCGGCCGCGCCTTGCCAATATCGATGTACCTGTCGTCAATCCGTCCGTGATAGATCAGCCGTCCCGCGCCGTCGAAAACCGCAGCTTCCGGGGCAGTAACTACTCGCGCGCGCCGCACCAACCGATGATCCGGGTCGTGCAGTGGCGTTCCGGGGAATCCATACTCCGACACGTGCTGATGAATGTCCTGATCTTGTTCCGAAAGATCTGGATATACCAGCCAAAAAACCACGCCCTTAGCCTTAAACTCCGTTGCGATGCGTTGTAGCTCCGGTCCGTAGCGGTTTGTGATAGGACAATCCGTCCGGACAAAGAGCAGCACACTTACGCGAGCTGAAGAAGCAAATGGGTCCAGGGAAAGAGCAGAAGAGACGAACGATTGGGCCCCGCCACGCGCCACAAGAGGCGCTGAAAGCGCCAGGCATACTCCACAGCATGCAAGCAGAGGCTTCAGGCTTCGAAGCATGGGACTAGAAGATAAAATTGAGGCCGCCGCGGATAGCACGAGGCGATTGCACGATCAACAGCCGGTGTCCTCCGCCCATCTCCAGCGGCAAATAACCTTGCGCAAGCAGATTCCGCACGTCGGCGGTAATCTCCAGCCTGCCAGGCAGACCGAACAACGAAGGCAAAGGCTGACGAATGTTCAGGTTCAGCCCGGGCTGCATATACAAATTTTCAGTTGTGAAGATATGCCGCGGTACCAAGGCACCCCGATCCACCCAGCCGTAGTTGGCCGAAATCTTTGTTCCTGTTGGGGGCAGGCGAGCCTCTATGTTTGCCGATGCAACGTTGTGGTTTCTTTCCTCCAGAAACCTTTGCTGGCCCCCGGAGGTATCGGATAAGCCGGCCGCCTCCGCCATGAAACCACCCATGCGTCCATAGGCGAGCGCCACATCGAGAGATTCGTTTACGTGCTGGTCGAGCGAAGTAACAAAGCCACTCCTCCGATAGTTCCCCATGTTGTAGGTGGAGGTAGTGGAAATCCCGTCGTAAAAGAGATCGCCGCTGTCAACTCCGGACAAGTCGCCCGCTACGTTCAGCCGGGCATTTGAAACCTCCTCAAAAAAGACGCTGGCTGCGTATGTGATAGACCCAAGCGCCTTCCGGTAGCCAGCCTCGTAGTTCTGAGTGCGCTGTAGCTCAAGGCGGTCATTGCGCTCGGAAATCTGCGGCGCCCGAGCCAAAGTATTGACGGTATCCGTCAGCTGGTTGCTTGAAGTCTCATATTCGGCGGCCTTGTATTGCTGATGTGCCGTCAACTCATCTGGGCGCCCGCCATCGCTGTAGGCGGTTATGATCTCGCCGGCATTCCCGACTTTTAGGGTGACGCGGGCGAACGGGCTCACCCGGCTTGTGTGCTGCAGGTATTCCACTGATTCACCCGTCATGCCGTATTCGATGTGTAAGTTATCTACTACATCGTTCACTTCATAGACACTCAGCGACATGCTGCGGACCGCGGGAGCGGTCCCCAATTCGCCATTTGAGACTGAAAAGCCCCCTACCTGGGGAGCCGCCGTGCCCAACTGAGACATCGTGAATGTAATCTCCGGCGGTGTCCCAAAACCGGCGCTTTCCTCGCGGGTATAGATGACGCAGAGCCCCATTGCCGTCGGCCCCAGATTCGTTGCCTCACCAAAGGTGCCGCCGATCTGTACTTGATTCTTGCCCAGGATATTTGTCGACAAGGCAAAGCCCGTGCCAAAATCTCCGGAATCAGAATCAGTATCAATCAGGCCGCCATCTCCGCCCGACAGGGAAAGCATGGCGCGAGTTCCTGAAAACACTCGAGGGCGAACCTCGACCCCGTCGTCCGTTTCAAGCGGTAAATAACGGGTGATCGGGCGCGTGGCCGGAGACGAGCGGAGAACCCATTTCCAATCGCTGGTCATTGCCCCCTCAGGTACCGAATAGCTTACTTGGACGCTGCTGAACAGCGTAGCCATGTGGATGCGGAGAATGCTATCCAGGCCTGCCTTCACGGCGATCTTGTCACGACCAGCTGGGAGAAAGCTGGCCATCGAAACACGAACGGAATAGATATCAATCGGCAGCGCTGCAAAAGCAAAGCGCCCATCTGCCCCCGTCAATGTCTGTGAAATGGGATGATCATACCTGCTGAACAGCTGAACCGAGGCGCCCATTTGCGGAATGCCAGCCGCATCCGCGACAGAGCCAAGGAGGTTTCCCGTCATCCGAAACGGCAAATCACTCGCTCCAGCATGACTGGCAAACAATAAAACCGTCGATAGCATAACCCCGAGCGCACCGCAGCGTCGGAGCTTTGAAGCCCCGGAGTGCGTCGTGAAGGCGTTGCTGATCTTACTGTTCGCGAAACCGCTCAAATTAACCCTTCGCGCTCCCGACCGGGACAGCCGGGATAACTACGATGTTACCGTAAATTGCGCCGACGGACTCACGCTTTGGTTTTTCAGTTTGTCACTGAACTTCAACCTCAACGTATATTTCCCAGGTGCTAAGCTCCTCAGCGAGAGCTTCTTTTCCACGGTTACCAGAAAAGCGGAAGCATTCTGGATAGTGGTTATATCCTCTGTCTGAGTCAGCACCGTCTGATTGGCGGCATTTAGCACGTCGTACTCAACTGTACCTTCCGGTTTCTTCGTTTTCTCATCCATGCCGAGGTTATAGAACTCCGTATAGATGCCCATGGTTTCATTCTGCTTGAAACTGTCTCCCACACGCGGCCGGACCTTCGAGCTGCGAATCACAAACTGTCCTGCGCCAATGCTCTTGGTGGGAACGCGCTCAAGTTGATCGGCCAGGATCACACTGCTTGATCCGAGTTGATCCTCATCATAGTGCGGTACATTTAGCGCCATCTCGAAGTTGTTGATCGTGTTGCCAACTACATCCTTAGCGACAATATTCAGACGGTAGGTCCCGGGCGCTAGCGGAATCGTCTTGGAATAAATCTGAGAGCCATTCATCGCTTTCTGCAGCATCTCGGCAGGCACTTCAGCAGTTACCGTATCCTCAAACCAGTTCACACGCCGGCGGGTGAGGGAAGTGACACGTCCATACAGGTTGATCGTGGCTTTGGACACCTTGTCTTTGGTTGCGTAGTTTAAGTCGTTGTTCTTGAACAGCAGCGTCAAGCTGGTCAGTACCGTGGCATCGGTCACGCGGATGTAGTCGGCCCGTACCTGCATGGGCAAGGTACTATAGCGAATCGTAGAATTGACCGCTGCCTCCAAATCCTTGAACTTAATGGCAGGCGGGGCCTGCAGTTTTGCATACTGCTCCAGCCGCGTAAATTCGTTCATGCTTTCCGGCAGCGGGGTGTTGCCGGTGCCCAGATGCGTTCCATCCGAGCGGCTAAACATGTCTGCCTTGCTGGACGTTCCCATCTGCTGCGAAAGGGTCAGGCCTGCGCCCGGCACATATAGCAAAGCGTCCTTTTCTTCAGGATCCAGACTGATATGGTACTCTCCACTCATCGTGGTATCGACAAATTCGATCATGACGTTAGAACCTATGCCGTCAATGTAGCGGTAACGCCAGTCCTCGAACGGATAGGTTGAAGTCTCGCCGCCGCCTTCTTCCATCGGCCGCTCGTACGAACCGCCCGACGGGTGTGAATCGATCTCATCGGCGGCGCCGTATTTGATATAGATCATGCCCCGGTCCGTCTTCCATCCCGGTATTCCCGAAGCGTAGTGATCGTTTGCGTAAGCGATGCGTCGGTAGTGCTCTTCCTTGAACTCGTTCTCTTCCGTATCAGGCGTGGGATCGCGGCGCAGCCAGAACTGCTCCACAAATTGTTGGCGCTCGTCGTCCGTCCTCAGGCGCTTAAATGCCTGCTTCTCTTCATCCGTGATGATATAGACGACATCTTCATTCATCCACTTCTTCCAAGGACCGGCGAGCTCTTTCTCAAGCTCCTTTTGCTTCTTGGCAATTTGCTTCTTCGTCAGAGGCTTAGCAACGGTCTCGTTGGTGGAGTCACTGGAGCTGGCGGCCTTCTTATCATGGACGCTCTGGTCTTGAGCAGTCACTTGTGGCGCCGTCAGCATGGCGAAGGCCAGCGTAGCAACGAAAAGGCCGCCCAGAAACTGGGAACGGCGAGCAGGGGAGAACTTCATTTGGGAACAACCGCCAGTCTAAAAGCTGTCAGGGCTTATCTTTAGTCTAAGTGCGTTTCAATTCAACGACAACGCCCTCGACGTTTATTCACCAGTTCGGGTTTCGACAACCCAGGCCCCTAGCGAAGGAATTGTCACGGCACTCGCGATACGGGCTGCTGGCGTTCGCGCGTTCACACGTCAGAAACGTCACCCCTCGTGGCTACGAGATTCGGTAGAAAAAGCTCCCAAATTGAAGAGTTCGGAACAAGTCTATATCCGGTCTGGCACGATATACGTAACTCTTTCAGCAACATAGCGGGAACTGATAGTTGGTTGCCCACGTGCTAACACCTTCGTGCTTTATAGAATCAGGGAGACGAGGGTAGACCGCCCGTTTAGGTGCCTTGTGTGAGTGCGTCCAGGAACCAGTTCGCAGGTACTCTGTTGCTTATCTGCACGGCCGCTGCCGTCATCGCTGCAGTACTCAGCTTTCAGCACCTGCGCTCTTATCCGCTGCACGACGACGGGGTGACGTGGGTCGATAAAAAAGCGGCGGACGGCAAAGCTGCGGACGGACATAACCAAGTCATTGCCGAATACATCACTGGCGGCGGACCAGGGGAAAAGGCAGGCGTCCGGCCTGGTGATCAGGTCTTAAAAATTCAAAGTTTTCCGATTGCGCGCTCGCTGGACGTGCCACAAGCGCTCTGGCAGATTCCGCTTTCGGACGGCGTCCCCTTGGGGCCTACGCGCTATACGCTCCTACGCAACGGTATCGAGTTTCAAAAAAATAATATCTTCATACGTGCTGCCCCTCGTGATTCGGCTCTGTATTATCAGTACGGTGTCGGCTTTTTCTACCTATGCATTGGTCTGTTCGTCTATTACCGGCGAACCAGCGCAGCGAAATCGCTCCAGTTCTTCATTCTGTGCCTGTTGTCCTTTGCCGCCTCCTGCTTTCACTATTCCGGAAAGCTCAACACCTTTGATGAGGCGATGTATTGGGGCAATCTTGTTGCCAGCTTATTTGCGCCTGCCGTATTCCTCCATTTCTGCCTGACGTTCCACGAAATTCCGCACTGGCTGCAGGGCCGCAGCAAATGGCTGCTGCTATACGCCCCGTCCGCAGTTCTCCTCGTTCTGATCGCCGCTGCCGCAGAGTTGTACAGCAAGGCAGTAGATAAACTTCACACTATGT
>CAXUCT010000081.1:6692-13512 GCA_964249415.1 uncultured Bryobacteraceae bacterium
GAGGGGTGGATTAAAACTTCGACTCCACTGCTTGAGATCCGCTGGTTGCTGGACCGGCTGGTCCTCGGCTTTTCCATGCTGCTGTATTTCGCGGGCGCCTTAACGCTGGGAGTGGATTTCCGGCATGCGGAGGATCCGGTTCTGCGCCGCCAATTGAAATACTTACGAAACGGGGCATTGGTTGGACTGACGCCGTTTGCGCTGCTCTACGCCATTCCGTACATCCTAGGCGCGGTTCCGAACCATGTGATGAACCTGAGTGTGCTTTCGATGGCGCTCATTCCGCTGACCTGGGCCTACGCGATCACGCGCTACCGGCTGATGGATGTCGACATCATCTTCCAACAGGGCTACGTCTATACACTCGCGACCCTTGTAGTCATCGGCGCGTTCTACGGCCTGTTCTTCTTTCTCTTCGACATGCGGACCATCACGCCGGCCGCGTTTGTCGTTCTGATCTCCATTGCCACCTTCTTGTTTCAGCCCATCCGCCGCTGGATACAAGAGCAACTGGATCGCTGGGTGTTCTATCGCGACCGCTACGATGCCCGTCTTACGCTTATCGAGTTTGCGCGCGAGTTGAGTTCGGAAACCGACCAGAACGTGATGCTCGCCAAGGTCTCCGATCGCTTGGTGCGAACGCTTTCGATCCCACAAATCGGATTCTTTCTGGTCGACGAAGCTTCGGGCGCGTTCCAGCTTCATTCCCTTGGCCAGAAATCAGGGCGCGCCGCTAAAGCGCTGCTCCACCCCCTCGATTTGCGATTTCTCCACGAGTCCGCCCAGAAACCTTACCTCTTCTTTGAACGCCCCAAGTATCTGCGCGACATTGTTTCCCAGCAATGGCCGCAAGCAGTGCGCGATACCATCGCGAATCTAGACTTCACTTATTACGTCGCTTGCAAATCCCGCGGCAAGACGATCGCCTTCTTCGGCGTGAGCCGCACCACGGAAGGCGACTTCTTGTCCAGCGACGACATTGAGCTGCTGGTGACGCTTTCAAATTACGTTGCCATCGCCATCGAAAACTCCCGTCTCTATAGCTCCCTGCAGCGCAAGGCCGACGAGTACGAACGCCTGAAGGAGTTCAGCGAAAACATTGTTGAGTCCATCAACGTCGGCATTCTGGCCGCCGATTTGGATGATCGCGTCGAGAGCTGGAACACTCAAATCGAAAAGCTGACCGGCATTTCGCGTGCGGAGGCTATTGGCAAAACTTTACTGGAGCTCTTCGCGCCAGAGCTTTGCCAGAGGTTCGACGAAGTTCGCGGCGAGAGCAGGGTTCACAACGTTTATAAAACGGCTTTACACCGTCGTACAGAAGCAGTCTCGCCTGGGGAGACCAACGGCCTTCCAAAGAACGGTTACGGCGCCTTTGAGATACCCGGCCTTGAATTGGTGAAGGCTAATTCTGCACCGCGGGAGTCCGTTGTCAATGTGGCGATCGCCCCCCTCGTCTCAAAAGACCTGGAGCGAATTGGCCGCCTGATTATCTTCGACGATGTCACGGACCGCGACGACTTAGAACGTAGACTGGTGCAAGCCGACAAGCTCAGCTCCATTGGACTTCTCGCGGCAGGTGTTGCACACGAGGTGAACACGCCGCTGGCCGTCATTTCTACTTACGCGCAAATGCTCGCCAAGCAAGTGTCGGACGACGATCAGAAATCGAAGCTGCTGGAAAAAATCGCGAAGCAGACTTTCCGGGCGAGCGAGATCGTCAACTCGCTTCTGAACTTCTCGCGCACCTCCCCCACTGACTTCCTGGAACTCGACCTCAACCGCGTCATTCGCGAAACCGCAACCCTGGTTGAGCACCAGTTTGAAAAAATAGGCGTCGCAATGCGCATGAATATGGCGGATGACCTGCCTTCCGTGCGAGGGGATTCAGGGAAGCTGCAGCAGGTCTTCCTGAATCTTTTCATTAACGCCCGAGATGCTATGCCGGCCGGCGGCACGCTCACCGTGCGCACCTGGGGCGAGGCAGGGTTTGCACACGTTGAGGTCGCGGATACCGGGCAAGGCATACCGTCCGAACATATCGCGCGCATCTACGATCCGTTCTTCACTACCAAGGCGCCTAAGAAAGGAACCGGCCTGGGACTCTCCATCACTTACGGCATTGTGCACGAGCATAACGGCCTCATTGAGGTAGAGAGCGCGGTCGGTCTCGGTACCCGCTTCCGTCTGGAATTTCCGAGTGCTTCAGCGCGAGTGGGGCGGCCGGTCGAGTCTGCACGCCACGCCCTTCCCGCTTAGGTTGCATGCAGGACCCTTTCCCCTGCCCATCGCGAGATGTCTGATACAACCACTGTAGTGGGTTTTCAAAGCCAAACCTTGCCGGCTGACCGTGTCAGCCCCCCCGAACGCCGCCGCATCCTTGTCGTCGACGACGAGATTGATATTCGCGAAAGCCTCGAACTGCTGCTGACCGGGGAGAACTATTCCGTCGACCTGGCCGAGAACGCCGCAACGGGCCTTCAAAAATTCGAGTCAGGCTCATACGATCTTGTGCTCCTTGACTTGATGATGCCCGACCGATCAGGCATGGAGGTTCTTGGCGACATCCGCCAGCGCGATGCCGAGATCCCGGTATTTTTGCTTACCGCCTATGGCTCTATCGAAGTGGCGGTGCGCGCGCTGAAGTCCGGCGCTAACGACTACTTCGCCAAGCCTTGGGATAACGAGAAGCTGCTCATTGAGATCGAGCGGATGATCTCCAAAGGCCGTCTGGAGCGTGAAAACACCCAGCTCAAACGCGCCCTCAAACAGCGCTATGCGTTCCCCAACATTGTCGGTAAGAGTGACCGCATGCTGCGCCTGCTGGACCAAGTCGCGCAAGTGGCCCCCAGCCGCGCGACCATTCTGATCACTGGCGAGACGGGCACCGGTAAGGAGCTCATTGCCAAAGCCGTGCACGCGCATTCCGCCCGCGCCGACCAGGCTTTTGTTCCCGTAAACAGCGGTTCGCTTTCCTCTGAGCTTCTGGAATCCACGCTGTTCGGTCACGTAAAAGGATCATTCACTAGCGCGATTTCGAATCGTAAAGGCTATTTCGAGACGGCTAACCGGGGAACCATCTTTTTTGACGAGATCGGAACGATTGCCCCCGAGATTCAGGTGAAGCTGCTACGCGTGCTGCAGGATCGGGAGTTCATGCCGCTCGGTTCAAACGAGACCATGCGCGTAGACGTTCGCCTGATTGCCGCTACAAATGCCGATTTGCGCAAGCTGGTGGAGGAGGGAAAGTTTCGAGAGGATCTGTATTATCGCCTGAATGTAATCAATCTAAGTCTGCCGCCGCTGCGGGATCGCAAAGAAGATATCCCCTATCTCATAGACAACTTCTTCACTCGATACTGCCGGGAGAACGAAAAGTTCCTGAACAGTGATGGACGTTCCGTACTCACCTTTGAGCCCGACGCAATGCAAATCCTGATGGAGCACAACTGGCCCGGCAATGTGCGTGAGTTGGAGAACGCGGTGGAGCGCGCCGTGGTACTGGCTACCTCCGTGTCCGTTCCCGCTCATGTATTGCCCGATCATCTGCAGCAAGCCAGCGGGATGCGAATCTCGCGCGATGGCAACGGCATGCTCGCGCCCGATGCATCTCTGTTCGAGGTTGTGGCGGACTTTGAGCGGCGTAAGATTATCGAAGCTCTGGAGACCGTGAACTATAGCCAAACCGAAGCGGCCGAGTCCTTGCGAATTCCGCTTTCTACGCTGAACCAGAAGATCAAGCGTTTGAGCATTGATATCAAGCGCCGTGCCGCCAGCTAGCGGCTCAAGCTACTATATCCTCCAACGGGAGGATTTCGCATGAAAGCTATTTGCGCGGCCGCAGCCGCATGGGCGCTACCCCTATTGTGGGGGCAGTCGCTGCCGCCGAACGCGCCACACACTCCGCCTGAGCAGGTTCAACAACAAACTCCGGCCATCGCACATCCGCCGCTATCCCCAGAGCAAAAGACCTTGCAAGATTGGCCTGACTTGTCGCGTTACCGGAGTGAAAACGCGAGCCTTTCGAATCCATCGCCGGGTCAAGATCGCGTGGTCTTTATGGGCGATTCAATCACTGACGCTTGGGGCCGTAGCAGCGGCCAGTTCTTTCCCGGTAAACCCTATATCAATCGTGGAATCAGCGGACAAACCACTCCTCAGATGCTGATCCGCTTCCGGCCGGACGTGATTATGTTGAAGCCAAAGGCGGTGGTGATTCTCGCAGGCACTAACGACCTCGCCGGCAACACGGGGCCAGAGACGTTGGAAGAGATCGAAGGCAATCTGGAGTCCATGGCTCAATTAGCCCAGGCGAACGGCATCAAGGTCGTGTTGTCTTCCGTAACGCCCGTGTGCGATTACATTAAGCCGCAGACGGAGCGTCGGCCGCCCGATAAAATCATCGCGCTGAACGCCTGGATGAAAGACTTCTGCGCCCGTAATAGATTCACGTATCTGGACTACTATTCGGCAATGCTCGATGACAAGAACATGCTGAGAAAAGAGTTGACATCGGACGGCCTCCATCCGAACGCCGCCGGATATGACGTCATGGGTCCTATCGCTTCGAAGGCGATCGAGACCGCGCTCGGCAAGATTGAATGAGGAGAGTTCATTAGCCGCGTACCGGCGCGAGAGCTAAAGGTGAAACTCCGCGCCAATTTCGTGAATGCACACGCGCTCCGGTTGTGACCCTGCCGCCGTCAGTATCCGTTCAATCGGTTCGGAACGTGGTTCGCGGCTCAATTGAAACGTCCGGTGATGCACGGGGAGAACATACTCCGCGCCCGCGTCATTCGCCATAGCCCAAGCCTGTTCTGGATCGCAGTGCACGCGAATCCATGGATCATAAGCGCCAATCGGCATAATGGCCAGATGCACCGGCTTGGTTGAGCGCAACCGTTTGAAGTTTTCGGTATAAGCCGTGTCTCCGCCGAAGACGATCCGATGCGGCCCCGCTTCCACCAGGTAGCCGTTGTAGCCCCGATAAATATCGCTGCGCATGCGCGCGCCCCAGTGGGCCACCTGAAAAGCAGTGACTGAAGCCGCGCCCGTTTGCACCGTTTGATTCCAGCGCAATTCGTGCACGGCTCCGTATCGCTTCGGACGAAGCAGATCCGACGTCTTATCCGCCGTCACCACCTGAGTTCGGGCATTCTCGAGCCGCCGCAAACTGGGCAGATCGAAATGATCCATGTGTGCGTGAGAGAGCAGCACAAGATCGATAGGCGGCAACTCGTCGAGTTCCGCAGCCACATCCACCAGCCGCTTGATGCCAACCGTCACGGGGCCAAAATTCAAGCCCACGCGTTCACTGAATACAGGATCTGTGAGGATCGTAAATCCATCCACCTTGAGCAGTACGGTGCTATGCCCCAGCCAAGCCGCGTGCAGCCCGCGCTCCGGCCAGAGTTCTATCTTCGGATGTCTCGGAGCAGGAATGCTCTCGCGCTTGTACTCTTTTGAGATCTCCCGGAAAAATGCCGGAGCGGCGCGGCGAAGGAATTTCGCTGTTTCCGGTGCGCGCGTTAAACGGCTGGAAAAAGCAGTTCCCGGTCTCCACCGCAAATGAGTGCCTACAGGCACTTGACAAGGCATCCTGACTCACTTAAATCTTCGCAGATGCGCAGTGGCCCTCCGCATTCTCTTGACAATCTACAAGAAGGACGTTAATCTTCTGTAGAACGCCGGGAGGAGTAGCTAAACTTGTCAAAGCCTAAAAGCGACCTTCTGCAAGGCACGCTCGACCTGCTGGTTTTAAAGACACTCGATTTGGAACCAATGCACGGGTGGGGCATCGCCCAGCGCATTCAACAACTGTCCGAGAGTGTCCTGCAGGTGAATCAGGGTTCACTGTATCCGGCGCTTCACCGGCTTGAAGAGCAGGGCTGGATTCGATCCAACTGGGCCGTTTCTGAGAACAACCGCCAAGCAAAGTATTACGAATTGACGCGCTTAGGGCGTAAACAACTCACTGAAGAGACGGAGAACTGGCGTCGGCTCTCGATTGCCGTTGGCCGCATCGTAAGCGCCGTATAGGAGGTCAGACATGCGCCACAGACTCAAATCCACCCTTCGTTTCCTCCTGCATAGGCAGCAACGGGAGCGAGAACTAAATGCCGAGCTTCATTACCACGTTGAGCGGCAGACGGAGGAAAACATGCGTCGCGGTCTGAATGCTGCCAAAGCGAAACAACAGGCCCTTAGGTCCATCGGCGGAATGGAGCAGACCAAAGAAGAGTGCCGGGATGCCCATCTGGGTCGAACAGTGGAAGCGACTCTGCAAGACATCCGCTATGGCTTGCGAGTGCTGTTCAAAAATCCGGGCTTTGCATGCACCGCGATTCTGACCCTCGCGCTCGGCATTGGCGTCAACACCGCCATCTTCAGCGTGGTGTACGGCGTTCTCCTGCGCCCGTTGCCCTATCGGGACGGCGGTCAGCTGGTCGTTCTGCATCAGGTCGCGCCGCATGCCCATCTGGCCGATATTCCATTCTCTGTCAAAGAAATTGTCGATTACCGCGAGCAGAACCACACGCTTGGGGGCGTAGCGGAGCATCACACCATGTTCTTCTTGCTGCTTGGAAAGGATTGGGCGCAACGTGTGCAGACGGCCGTAGTCTCGGCCAACTTCTTCGACGTCTTAGGAGTGAAACCGCTGCTCGGCAGAACGTTTGTGGCGAGCGACGAACAGGCAACGCCGATGCAGTCCTGATACTCAGCTACAAATACTGGCAAACGCAACGCGGAGGAGATCCAAACATCATTGGCAAGGTTTTTCAAATGAACAATCGCCCGCAAACTGTGATCGGAGTACTGC
>CAXUCT010000082.1:0-810 GCA_964249415.1 uncultured Bryobacteraceae bacterium
ACGGAATCCGCCTGATCAACCAACACTTTCCGCTGGCCAAAAAAATCGCCGTCGACATGCCGTCCGGCTTGCCCTCTGACGAAACGAACCCAACCGGCGAGTTCGTCGAAGCCGATTACACCGTGACCTTCACCGCTGCGAAACGAAGCCAGTGCCTCTCGCCTATTTACGAACACGTCGGTAAGCTCACGGTAGCCCCCATCGGCAGTCCAGACGAATTTGTAAAAACGAACCCAAAGCTCCAACTAAACCTCACGACCGTGGCCGATCTCGGCGGCCTGTTCGCTCCCAGGCCCTGTAACTCTAACAAGGGAATGTATGGCCACGTCTTGGTCGTCGGGGGTTCGTTCGGTAAAAGCGGCGCCCCCGCCATGGCCGGATTGGGTTCGTATCGCAGCGGGGCCGGTCTGGTCACGGTCGCCATTCCCAAAAGCGCCCTCAATAGCGTCGCCGCCGTCCGCCCCGAGCTCATGACCGAGCCGCTCGAAGAAACTCCAGCAGGCCGGGTTCGTTTCGCAGAAGCCGACCACCTGCTCAACCTGCTGAAGAAGATGACTGTACTCGCCATCGGTCCAGGCCTCGGCACCGAGGACGAGACAGTTCGTTTGGTAAAAAAGCTTTACGAGGAATCCGCAGTCCCCGGCGTCTTCGATGCCGATGCCTTGAACGCTCTCGCCGGAGCCTTGCCCAAAACTACTAAGCTTCGTGTCCTCACGCCGCATCCCGGCGAGATGAGCCGTCTGACCGGCAAATCCATCAAAGACGTCCAGGCCGACCCCCTAGGCGTTGCCCAGCAGCTTGCCAAAGAAA
>CAXUCT010000082.1:820-8982 GCA_964249415.1 uncultured Bryobacteraceae bacterium
CCGTGGTCGTGCTCAAAGGGGACCGTACCTTAATCACTTTCCCTGACGGTGAAACTTGGGTCAACCCGACCGGTTCACCTTCTATGGCCACCGGCGGCACCGGCGACATCTTAACCGGCATGGTCGCGGGGCTTCTCGGTCAACATCCGCCTACCGCCGCCCATCCAGATACCTGGAAGCGAGCAATCGTCGCCGCCGTGTGGCTGCACGGACGCTGCGGTGAACTGGCCGCGCTTCGGCTGGGGGAACAGTGCACGTTGGCGTTAGATCTTCTGGATTTCCTGCCTGAGGCAATGGATGAGCTCCGTCCTCCGCTTTGAGTCCCGCTCAGACGAAGAGACTAGGGCATTCGGACGACAACTGGCCGGAATGCTCCCCCCAAAAGCCGTCGTACTCTTGATCGGCGACCTCGGAGCAGGTAAAACTACGCTGACCAAAGGCATCGTCGAAGGCCGCCGCGCCGCTGCAGGCGAAGACGTATCGAGCCCCACGTTCACGCTCATTCACGAATACGGGAATCCGGTCAGCATTTACCACGTCGACCTGTACCGGCTCGACACATCAAAACAGGCGCAGTGTTTGGGCTTAGAAGAATTATTTGATCAACCAGCTCTTGTACTTATCGAATGGGGCAACCGTTTCCCCCAACTCATGCCTGATGATCGAATAGAGATCCGATTGTTCCGCCAAGGGGAGGATCGCCGCCAAATTGAAGTTAGATATCTGCGTAAATCGGCGTTAATCGGCGGCTAATATCTTTACTCTTCGCCCGAGCCAAAGGCGCCGTCGACCGGTGAGGCGCCGCGCCCAATACGAAACTCCGGCAGCGCGGCCGCTTGTTTCTCCACCGACGAATGCTTTCCGGATTTAGTCGAAGTTTGCACATCCGTCAGAGCAGCGTCGTCGGTGTCGGTGTCAGCGAGCGGATCGTCAGCGAACTCCTGGTGCATCTTCCGTGCGGACTCATCGGAGTCGGGATAGTTTGTTTTCCGGTCCATATCTCAAAGACCGTTATGGAAGCGCTCGTGTTACGGATGAATTTGTCTGTTCGAAACACGGGGGGAAACCGGGTGCAAACGCAACATGTCTCCTAAAGCGTATGGATACTTTGAAGGTTGAACCCGTTGAGTTCGACAATTTGAAAGCTCTGAAGCCCATGTTGGCGGCGGCCGGACCCTGCCTGAGCGCGTATATGCAACTGAGTACCGCTCCCAACAGCCAGGGCGCCAAGACGAACTCTTTGCAATGGCGGGAGCTGATAAAGAGTCTCGCCCCGAAGATCGAGCAATATGGCTCCGAAGGGCGGGAGTTGCTGGAATCAGTTTCCGACTGGGACGCGATCTCCGACGGCGTCGAGCACGCAGGAAAATCCGTCGCGGTTTTCCGGTCGCCCGATAGCTTTCGCCTAACTTGGGTCGACGAAAATGTCGCATCCCGAGCGCTCATCGGGCCACATTTTTACGTTCGCCCTCTGTTGCCTGAGCTTATGCGCTGCAAAACCTTTTACATTCTCGCGCTGAGCCAAAAAAATGTGCGCCTTCTACGCTGCACGTCGCGAACGTCTGAGGAAGTCCCATTGCCACACAACGTGACGACGAACTACGAAACCTGGATGGATACCGCAAAACCGGACCACGATAGCCAACACGGAGCGGCTACCGGACCGGCTGGAGGTGGCAAAGGAATCACGACCGGAACGACCCAGAACCGGGACAACAAGGACCAGTTCCTAGCGCACTTCTATAAGCAAGTGGATCACGGAATCAATGAGTGCCTGCGAGGGAAGACTGACCCGGTGGTGCTGGCGGGCGTGGAGTACGAGCTTGCCATTTACCGTCCTTTGAACAAATACCCTCACTTGGCGGCTGAATCGGTGGAAGGAGCGCCGAATAGTCTAAAGTCCGGTGGAATGCACGCGCGGGCGCTGCACGCTCTGGCTCGCTGCTATGACAAGAAGATCGAGGATGAACTCGCTGAATACAACCATAAAGTAGGAGGAGGCGCATCGAACCGTTTGAAAGACATCATCCCCGCCGCGCATGATGGGCGCGTACTCACGCTTCTGGTTTCAGACACCGCTGAAAGGATCGGCGCTTTCGATGAGGAAACCGACAGCGTGAAAGGCCGCGAAACCGGAGGTTCTGAAGATGAAGACTTGGTCAATAATGCTGTCGTCCAAACCATTCTCCATGCCGGGCATGTATTCGTCGTACCGAACAGCAAAATGCCTAACGGCACGCCCCTAGCTGCGATATACCGTTTCTAGATATTTACGGGTTTGCGGCGCAGCTTGAGCGCCGCAAACACCGCCACGAATCCGGCTAGCCAGAGTCCCGCGCTCAGCGGTTCCGGAACAGCATTCAAATCGCTGTAAGCAAGGTTGGCGATAAGCGCGTCACCGGCAGTTGTAGGGTGTTGTACGTCCCAAAACAGATAGTTATTCGGATTGTCGCTAGTATTTTGAGCGGGACTGGTGACGTTTGTGAAACCATACGCCCCCTTGTCCGCGATGATGGAGTTGAACAAAGAGTTGATATCTACGCCTGTAATGTCGATCCCGAGCCCCTTCAGATTGGCGATATCGATGGCCCACTCAGCATCGAAGTCCGCGCTGGCGGTGGTGAGAGCGCTGATCCCCTGTCCTCGTGGAGTCAGGCCGAGGTTAGGAAGATTAAGCCACAAGAAGTTTTGCGCCCCCGCCTGATGAAGTGCAAGTATGTTCCCGTAGAGGTTGTCTGCCGCCGTCTTTCCACTGTTAGCGCCATTAAAAAGATCATTGGCTCCGCCCCAAATGGTGTACAGCGCATTAGATGGCGCCCCGAGCGGATGACTTGCTCCGAACAGGGTGAGTTGGTTGCCGATGTCCTGAATATTCGCCGAGCCGGTCTGCGCGCCTGCGACCGCATAGTTGGTGTTCGAAAGCGGATTGGCCAGATACGGCTGGGGATCAGGCAAGCCCATCTTGGCCGCGAACTGGTCGATCCAAAGACCATAGGGACCCGCGGTGGCGGGAGATGTATTGGGCCCGTCTGTGAAGGCGTTCGCGGCGTAGTTAAATCCTGAGAGAGGGGTGCCATTTTGCGCTAAAACGATCGCGGCATTACCGTTATCGGAAAGGCTATCTCCAAAGACAACCAGCTGATTCACCGAGGAGGCGAAGGCTGCGTAAACTGGCGACAACAAGAGCGCGCCGGTGGCGGCAAGTAACTTTCGGTGCATATTGATGTATGGACAACGAACCGGGCGATCTTACTACAGGGAAGTTACGCACCGGCTGTTATTGACTTAAAGTGAAGTTCACCAGGATGTCCGTGATCACTTCGACAGGCTCGCCGTTCAGCAAAGTTGGCCGGTACTTCCACTGCAGCACCGCGTCTGTGGCAGCCTTCACCAGCAGAGGATGTCCTCGCAGCACTTGCAGATTTTCAATGTTGCCTTCTTTGCTGATTAAGGCCCTGAACTCGACGGCGCCCTGTATGCGCGCCGACTTGGCTAACTCAGGATACGGAGGTGTCACCTTGCTAATGAGATTGGCCGCCGCAACGCCGGTGCCGATTCGCATGGGGGCGGAGGTTGGCTTGGGCTTGGCAACGGGCTCGGGCATAGGCGGCGGTGCGGAGCCCGAGCCTACGGTGCTGAGTAACGCCGCCTCTGCCGGCCCATCGGACTGCCCATACGCCGCTATGGCGCCTATGTCCGGAGCCGCGGCAATATCGTTGATCGGGGTCACGCGGTTAGGAACTACTACCGGTGCGGTGAGCTCGTGTCCGTTGAAGAGGCGAGCTGTTCGAACTGTTTGCGTCTTCGCCGCGACGCTGGGAATTCTAACCACCGGTGGAGGAGGGGCGACCAGCAGGCTCTTCAATACGGCCGCTGGTAGAGTCTCTGTGTAGATGAGCGGGATCAAGAGAAGAACCGACAGCACGAATAACTGCATCAGGATCGACAGCGACAGAGTAAGCGGCTTTTTTGTCTGCTGAGTGCCGTCAACAAAGGTTTGATCAAACATGATCCCCTCACTTACTAGGGACAGACACCGTTAATGATGCCGGTGTTCCCGTTAACCAGAGCGTTGAAACAACGGTGCCGCTTTACTTAGCGAGGGGGAGGTACGATGGCTGCCTTAGGCGTAGCGATGGGAGCCGGCGGCGCTGTTAAAAGTACGCTGACGCTTTCGTGTTTTGGACCCAGTCCGAGAGCGATGAGACTGAGCGCATCGATTTTGCCGTCGTTGTCGATCTTCTGATCGGCCTGGAAGCGTCGCATCGCCTCTGTCGAATCGTCGCTCCACTCGCCGTTCGGCTCGCCTTTGAAGTAGCCTTTGTCTACCAGCGCCTTCTGGATTTGAACGTAGCGGTCAGGGTCGGGATGTAGCTGATAGGTAGGCGCGGGAGGGGCATGAACCACGCGAACGTTTCGCACGGAACGACGACCAGCGACTCGGACGGGAGTAGCTTTGGCGGAGACGCGAACCCCCGAAGCTCTTTTAGACCCGTGACTAGCGGCAGACGTTTTCTTCGGAGCCGCTACCGGCGCGGGATGACGTGGTTTGGCATAGAGGGGCGCTATGGCGAGTGCCAGGAGCGTTAGGGTCACAACCCTTCCCATAGCGGTTAAGTAAAATCTTATCACTATTTTAGGCTGTCGTAACCTGATGCTTGCGCACTGCCATTTGTGGCATACTCGTGGACTATGGCGGCTCACGCGGGCAGCTTCTCTCTATGCTGGTTTTGGCTTACGCCTATATCGCGCCGAGAGGCGTCTGCTTAGAGCGAAATACAGAATGGTACGCTCTGCCCTTTTATGCACCACCATTGGCGTTTTGTCGTTATTAGGCGCGCATGCGTATCATTCCTCGTCAGCCGTCCAGGATGATCCATTACGATCTAAGTCGGAAGCTCAAGCAATACTGGCAAGTAATCCGATTAAGCCGTATTCTGCAAAATTCAAGGAACAACTAAATGTTCCGTCCACTTGTTTGATCTCCCGTTGCCCGAGACGTGGCTGACCGAGCGATATGGACGTATGCCAAGGAAAACGGGTTCGACATCATCACGGCAGACGGAGATGATTACCCACCTTTGGCAAAACGCCTCAGTTCGCCGCCGAGGGTCATCTTACTGGAAAGCTGGCGCTATCCCACCAGGATCGCCCTGCAGGTGATTCGTGGAAAGGCGATTCTGATCTCCGAATTCGCGAAGAGTGATCAAGCTCTACTGATTCTGCGTGTATGGTTAGACCCGGTCACAAGCAATCGTCCTCATGGAGTTGGCCATGAGAATAAGTCGATATCCACCAACGTCACGGGTTGTAAATCCGGCAATTGCGTGAGGTGTGCGTTTTAGATTCAAGAACTTCGACTCGCTCGGGATTTCGCGATTCGGCCGTGTCGTAGATGCTTAACCTACCGAGCAGCCGTATTCGGCCGCTATGCGCGCGCCCTGTTCTATGGCATACTCATAAGTTCATGGTGGCATCCGCGGTCAGCTTTTCCCGGTATTGGTTTTGGCTTACGCCTAGATCGTGCCGAGGGGCGTCCGCGTAGAGCGAAGTACAGCCAACGGAACAAAGGAGGCCCACTCGGAAGCGAGTGGGCCTTTTTACGTAGAGCACACTCGTGAGGGGCAGATGATCATATCGATGAAACTTCACGCGACGAGGGCGGAGATAGCAGCCGTGTTCGATCGCATTCGAGAGTTCGGATACAAGGTGCACTCCATTGAGGGCGAAGAGCGGGTTGTGATCGGCGTCGTCGGGGTAGGGGACGTCACGACCTGTCTCGAGTCGCTGGAGGCCATGCCGCAAGTGGAGAAGGCTGTTCGCATCTCCGCTCCTTATAAGTTTGTCAGCCGCGAGTTTCGCCCCTCAAAGACGGTGATCAAGGCGAATGGGACCGAAATCGGCGGTGACGAATTCGTCATGATGGCGGGACCGTGCTCGGTAGAGAACGAAAAGCAGATTCTTGAGACCGCGCATTCCGTCCGGGAACACGGCGCCAAGTTTCTGCGCGGGGGAGCATGGAAACCGCGCACGTCGCCCTACGACTTCCAAGGCATGGAACTGGAAGGCCTGAAACTGCTGGACAAAGCGAAGCGAGAAACCGGGCTGGGGATCATCACTGAAGTGATGAGCGACCGCGACGTGGAGATGGTGGCCGAGTATGCCGACATCCTGCAGATCGGCGCTCGCAACATGCAGAACTTTGCGCTACTGAAGGCTTTGGGAAAGGCGAACCGCCCCGTCATGTTGAAGCGCGGTCTGAGTTCAACGATAAAGGAACTGCTGATGTCGGCAGAGTACGTAGTGGCGCACGGCAACGCGAATGTGATTCTCTGCGAACGCGGTATACGGACGTTTGAGACCGCGACGCGGAACACCTGCGACATCACAGCCGTGCCGGTACTGAACGAGTTATCGCATCTACCCGTGATGCTGGACCCGAGCCATGCGACGGGTAAGCGGAGCTTAGTGCCGGCGTTGTCGAGAGCTGGCGTCGCAATCGGCGCGGATGGCTTAATCGTGGAAGTGCACCCGCATCCGGAAAAGGCCGTGAGCGATGGGGCGCAGTCGTTGACGCTGGATCAGTTCGGCGCTATGATGCGCGACCTAAAGCCATACATTGCGCTTTGGAAGCGCGCCCGGGCTGAAGAGATGGTGACCGCGTAAGCGTTGCGAAACCTCTTGCGAATTCAATCTAAATTTGTACTCTGGGCGGCGGCGCTGGTCGCTATGGCGGCGGTGATCCTCTATAGCGTGCATTCTTACCGGCACCGATTTGTACGCGGAGATCAGGACCTGCTGCCATTGCTTCCCGGCGGAGACGTGACGACCTTTTTTGCAAGCGTGTCAGCGTTGCGCAGCGCGGGAATGTTGGATCTGCTGGCGGGGTCGAAAGCCACACAGGATGCCGAGTATAGGCAGTTCGTTAAGGAAACGCAGTTTGACTACACGAAGGATCTGGAGACGGTAGCCGGAACGGCGGCCAAGGCCGCGACGTATTTCGTAGCGCGCGGGCACTTCGACTGGAGCAAATTGCGGCAGTACGCGACCGCCCATGGCGGGACTTGCAGCGGCGACCTGTGCAAGATGCCGACGAGCAGGCCGGAGCGCTGGACGTCTTTTGTTCCGATCCAGCCTGATGTGCTGGGCGCAGCCTTGAGTCCGGATGCCGCTGCGGCGGAGCAGCTTCGGCCGAGCCAAGCCATGCGTTCGGTGGCGTCGCCGCCGTCTACCCAACCCGTTTGGGTGGAGATGGCGCCTTCTCTGCTGAAAAATCCGTTGAGTCTTCCTCTGGCCGTCAGAATTTTTGCCGTCTCCTTGCAGTCCGCCGGTCCGGTGATCTTTTCCCTCGGGCGAGCGGCAGAGCACAGTGGAGCTGTGTTTAATGTTCAATTGGATGCCCAATGCCCCAGCGCGGCGACTGCCGAAGCGACGCGCAATCAGATGGAGATTCAGACCAAGATGCTGAGCTTAGAGCTCTCGCGCGAGCACGCTCAGGCCAGTGCGTCAGATTTGACAGGATTGCTGACGGCCGGATCTTTTCAGGTGATCGGCAAGCGAGTGGTGGGAAGCTGGCCGGTTCGGAAGGAATTGCTAAACGCCTTGGAATAGGCGGGCTAACCTAGTATTAATTGGGGGAACGCTTGCTCACGCGCGCGGCTCAGTAAACGTCAGGATGTCGACCAGTGCTTTAGATCTGCCGCAAGTAGAGGAGCTTTATCATTCCCTAGAGGATAAAATCCGCGCACTGCGGCCGAAAGAAGATTTTGCAACGCTGGAGCGGACATTCCGCTTCGCGGCCGAGCATCACAAGGCGCAGCGACGCAAATCGGGCGAGCCTTACATCACCCATCCTCTCGCTGTAGCGCACGTACTGGCGGATATGCAGATGGATTCCGTCTGTCTTTCGACCGGTCTCTTGCACGATGTAGTCGAGGACACGGGCGTAAAGCTGGAGGAGATCAAGGAAAGGTTTGGAGAAGATGTAGCGCGCTGCGTGGACGGCGTCACGAAGTTAAGCAAGATCAAGTTAGCCAACCGGGAAGATCGGCAAGCGGAGAGCCTGCGCAAGATGCTGCTGGCGATGAACGGTGCCATACGCGTGATCATCGTGCAGATGGCAGAGCGGCTGCATTACATGCGAACCATCGGGTCTTTGGGGC
>CAXUCT010000082.1:8992-13414 GCA_964249415.1 uncultured Bryobacteraceae bacterium
AAGCTAGCGCGCGAAGACATACCAGCGCGCGTGGACGGGCGCGTGAAGCGGGCGTATTCGGTTTATCAGAAGCTGAAGCGGCAAAGAATAACGCTAGATCAGGTGTACGACGTTCTGGCGGTGAGAATCATCACCGATTCGGTGAAGAACTGTTACGCGGGGCTGGGGGTGATTCACAATGAGTGGCACCCGGTGCCTGGGCGCATTAAGGATTTCATTGCCATGCCGCGGCCGAATCTGTACCAGTCGCTGCATACATCGGTGATTGGCCCCGGCGGCATTGCCTTCGAAGTGCAGATCCGGACCGCGGAGATGCACAAGATCGCCGAAGAAGGGATCGCGGCGCACTGGAAATACAAGGAGGGGAATAAAGGGCCGCGCGCCGACGATCAGCGCATTGCGTGGATGCGGCAGCTAGTGGAGTGGCAGCGCGAGATGAGCGACTCGGGCGATTTCCTGTCTACCCTTAAGGTGGACCTCTACTCCGAAGAGGTTTATACCTTTACGCCGCGAGGCCGGGTGATTGTTCTTCCCCGCGACGCTACGCCGATCGATTTTGCTTACGCAATCCATACCGACATTGGCCAGACCTGCGTGGGAGCGCGGGTGAATGGCTCCATCAAGCCGCTGAAGTCCACGCTTCGTAACGGCGACGTGATTGAGATTCTGACTCAACCCGGTCACCAGCCAAGCCGCGACTGGCTTTCGGCGGTGAAGACTTCGCGCGCCCGCAACAAGATCAAGCACGTGATCAATGCGGCGGAGCGGGCCAAGGCCGTGGAGATTGGGCAGAAGTCGCTCGAGAAAGAGGCGCGCCGCCTGGGTGTCAGCCTGGGGCGGATTTCCGCGGATGACCTGCAGACGGTTGCCTCCGAATACGGCGTGAGCAAGACCGAAGATTTGTATGCCGCACTTGGATTCGGCAAGTATTCTGCCCGGCAAATTCTGCAGAAAGTCGCGCCTGACGATGTGCAGGCCGATACCGAAGCTTTGCCGCCGCCGCTTTCCCGTGGGGCGCAGTCGCAGCCCGCTTCCCCCTTTGGCGATGGCGACCTCACCATCCATGTGAAAGGGGCCGACGACGTGATGGTATACCGGGCGAAGTGTTGCAACCCGATCCGCGGGGAGAAGATCGTCGGCTATATCACTCGCGGCAAAGGGGTGGCGGTGCACTCCTTGCAGTGTCCGAACGTACAGAACTTGATGTACGAGGCGGAGCGCAAGATTGATGTGGAGTGGGCAGGCAGCGGGAGCAGCGAGCCGCTACCGGTGAAGATCGTGATTTACACCGATGACCGGCCAGGCATTCTCCACCAGCTGACTTCTATTCTGAGCGCCGAGGCGAGCAACATTCGCACTCTGGAGGCACGCGGCGACCAGACCCGGACGGATGAGAGAGCGGTTGTCGACATCACTCTGGAAGTGAAGGATAAGAAGCAGTTGGAACGCGTGATTACCGCTTTCCGGCGCATCCCCGGCGTGCGCGACATTGAACGCGTCCTCACGGCGTGAAGGGAATCGAACAGGTAAGATGCAACCTGAATTGGAAGAGACGGCAGTTGCCGACCCGGAGCACATCGCGATATCAAAGTCGGCAGGGATAAAGATTGACTGGCGCGATGGGCATCACAGCGACTATTCGCTGGCCCACTTGCGTGATCATTGTCCGTGCGCCACGTGTACGGGGGCACATGGAACAGAGCCACAGAATTCTAACTACTCGAACCCAAACCCCTTCCAGATGTTCAAGCCGGCGTTGCGGATGGATTCGGTAGAAGAAGTGGGGAGCTACGCGATTCGGATTTTTTGGAATGACGGACACAGCTCAGGAATATATTCCTTCGACCATCTGCGTAAGCTGTGTCCGTGCTTGGAATGTAAGGGTAGTTAGAGTAGGCGGAAGTTAACGTCCACTTGAGCCATGGTCGACACGGGTCGGCCGCCTTTCATGCCAGGGCGGAAGCGCCACTTCGAAACCGCTTCAATGGCTTTTTCGTCAAGGCCAAGGCCGAGTGGACGAACGACGTGAATCTCGCGAGGCGTTCCGGTGGCATCCACAATAATGGAGAGAAGGACAGAGCCGGAGTATTTGGCTTTGCGAGCTTCTTCTGAGTATTCAGGCTCTACTTTGTTGACTAAAACAGGTGCTGAAACCTCGCCGCCGATTTTGTAGGCTCCACCGCCCGTTCCGTGGCCAGAACCCGGTCCATAGCCGTCTCCATCTCCGGAGCCAAGGCCGTCCCCGTGGCCGGAACCGAGCCCGTTTGACCCCGGACCACCCGAGGTAGGAAGTATTTTGGACAGAGGATCACCATACTGATCGGCCGTTATCTGTGGCGCCTGGGCAGTGATCGTGGGAGCTACCGGAAGGACAGGCTTCGGGATCGCCAGAGTCGGCGGCATAAACTGTTTCGGAGCAAACTTCGGAGCCGCGCCATGGCTAACAGGGGTGGGCATCTTCTGTCCACCACCGCCACCGCCGCCCGCTTTCTGGGCTGCCGGCGGAAGCTTGGGTTGGTATGGCGGCACATAGATAAGGGCGGAGGTATCCCTCATTAACTTTTTGCCGACCGGCGATTGGAAGACGAGCAGCAGAAGAGCGACTACGCCCACATGAATCAGGATGGAGACAGCGCCAGACTTGCTTTCGCCGCCGCCATAGGCACCCCAGATAGTGCCGACTTCCACAGGCTTAGAAGTAAGTTCGAGCGGCGGAAGTTTCGGCGGATTGATAAGGTCTTTGATGTTGCCGATGAGCGACTTGAACCAGGGCTGCTCTGCCCTGCTCATCTCGTCAAACGACTTGCTTTCGACCGGCCGGGATGTCAGCTCCAATGGGGGAAGCTTGGCGGGACTGATGGTCTCCCGGATGCCGCGAAAGATGGACTTGAACCAAGGCTCTTCTATGTTCGTACCCAATAGAAGGCGGTCTAGATGCGTATCGAGCTGCTGGGGATCGGGCGGAACCGCCTGAGGATGCTCCATGCTTTTGTTCACTGTACTGCTGTTTACGACTGAATCAGTAGTTACCATAGGCGCCGCCATTCAGACACTGCGTAGCATCGGTGGGCCGCACTCGGTTGGACGCCAATGTAAGATACAGAGTTGCAATGAATCCTGCTGACGTCGTCAAATGAATACCCCCAGTCTAGCACTTTATTTACACAGGCTTACCGGGCAGAAAAGCTTCCGTTTCCTGCCAAATTGTCTCGAGCACGTCAGTCAGTTCGTGCCCCGAATCGAGCGTGACTAATCTCACGTTAGGGTGAGACTGAGCGAATGCCGACGAGTATTGAACGGGTACCACCATGTCCCGGGTTCCATGAAAAATGAGAGCTGGCTGACAAAACTCAGGAAACGGCGGGTAGGAGCCGGCATCTTCCATCAGTTGATAGCCAATCGGCATCTGTCGTCCCTCTCCGTAATGAAGTATCGGCATAGTTCGGTTTTTTCTCCAGTCGGCCAGCCGTTGGGGGCCAAGTTCGCGTTCCCAGAGTTGACGGAACTGGAAAGCGGGCGCAAGCAGAATAAGATTTGACACTTCCGGGTGGGAAGCCGCATAAAGCGCGGCCAGGTATCCGCCCAAGCTGGAGCCTAGAAGGATAACGGGTTCACGCCCGACGGATTGTTCAAGGAGCCGGAGTTGGCCGGATACCGTGAGACCTTCAAAGTTGCCGGCGGCGAGGTCAGGAACTTCAACAGCAAAGCCAAGTTCTTTAAATCTTCGGGAAAAAAAGAGCGCCTTGCGGGAACTGGGACCGGAGGCAAAGCCGTGCAGATAGAGGATACGCAAATGGTCTGACAACATCTACGTGTTGAGACGCCTCTTTGGATGATATCCGCCCAGGGTGCCGAGCTGAAACACCGCGGGACGCCGGCCCATTCTCAGCGCCTCTCTTGATGATGTAGTTTATAGTGTTGGATCGGGTCGTTTCTAACTTAGGTGGCCGCGTTTGTGAATACAGGAGAACAAATTATGTCGGTAGCAGAGAGAGTAAAGCAGATCATCGTTGAGCAGATAGGAGTAGACGAGAACCAGGTGGACCCGAGCGCGTCATTCGTCGATGATCTGGGGGCGGACTCGCTGGATATTGTCGAGTTGGTGATGGCGTTTGAGGAAGCGTTCGACCTGGATATTCCGGATGAGGACGCAGAGAAGATCAAGACGGTGAAGGACGCCGTGGATTACATTGAGGCGAAAAAGAAGTAGTTTGCGGCACCGCGCGACGGACTTTCTATCCGCAGAGAGATGGGCGTGGCTCGAAAAGTAGTTGTGACCGGGGTCGGCCTGATCAGTTCGGTGGGCACCGGCACAGAGGAAAACTGGGCGGCGATTCGCAGTGGCAAGAACGGGATTGAGCCGATCACGCAGTTCGACGCCGCCGCTTTTTCGTGCCGCATAGCTGGGGAGGTAAAGAACTT
>CAXUCT010000083.1:0-13275 GCA_964249415.1 uncultured Bryobacteraceae bacterium
CGCCTTGAACGCGCGAAAGACGCGGCCGCCGCTCGTGACAACGTAATCGCTGAAATTACGCAGTTCAACGGCGTTGCACTCACGCGTGGTATCGACTTGCGTGAATTTCGGCTATGGCCCATGATCGAAGGCTATTGGCAGAACCCTCTGGTTCTGAATTTTTCAATAGAACAGTCGCACCCTTCCTCGCTGGACGCGCAATTACGCGAGCAAATCACCGACGCTGTTGTTCGTAACACAAACGAAGGCAGCCGCCTTGAAGACCTCGCCATCTTTTCACGTTGGTACTACTCATCCTGGCGGGACGGCCAGTGGTTTCCATTCCGCGCCGTGGCAGATTTGAATTTTCGCAAGCTGGTGCGCGAAGTTTCCCATCTTGCCAAGGACCACCCCGGAGTTTCGCTTGACACTAAGCCGTGCTAGGTTGTCCTCATGGCCGCCGAGGAAGAAGTGGAAGAGCACGTACACCAGGCGCGCGAGCCGTTTGACAAAACCGTCGCCGGCAGCATGGCGATTATTGCAGCGTTGCTTGCGGTCGTTTCTGTTGCGGGGCAGCATTACAACACGGAGGAACTGCTTGAACAGCAGTTAAGTTCAGATCAGTGGGCATTCTCGCAAGCCAAGGATATCCGACGCTACTCCGCCGAGGTGGCGCGCGATTCGCTCATCACCGCCCGTGCTGATTCGGCTGTGGTCACCAGGTACGCTCAGGATGCCGCCAAGTACAAAAAGCAGCATGACGACATACAAGAGAAGGCCAAAGACTTCGAAAAAGAAAGTCGCAGAAGTGGCGAGAAGGCTAACAAGTTCCACTTCGGCGAGATCTTTCTGGAACTCGCCATCGTGTTCTTCTCGCTTTCTATTCTGACGAAAGTCAAGCCGCTATTCTTTGCCGGAGCAGCTGCGGCACTAGTTGGCGTTTTTGTTGCCCTTACTGCCTGGCGGGCTTAATAGCCTTACTTACCCGCTGGCGCGGCTTCAGCTCTGCTAGCTGCTCCAGGTTTCTTTCCGGAACAGACATCGCGACATGCACGTTGTCGCCGTCAGAGACAAGCGTCATTTGGTCGAACGACGAAGCCATGATCGCGGCGCGCGGATCACTTTGACGCTGCATCTGTACCATGCTCGTGAGGAAACGTACAACGTCCACCAGCGAGTTCGCATCTTTAGGCGTTCTGGTCACCGCGTCAAACGAAAGCTGAACGGTATCGCCGAACGTGATCCCGCCGCTCGACTGCGTTATGGATTGTAGCGCCTCCGGCTGAACGCGCGGACCGGCTTGACGCGTCAGATTGTCCGCCAGGAACGATCCCGCCGCGGAGGACGCAAACCAAGCATCGTGACTGCCACCTGCGTTTGAGACCTGTTGCTGCAATGCCGGATCAAGAGCTGTGGGATTGGCTCGGTTCGAAATGATCTGCTGCACGGTCCCGAGATCTCCCATTACGGCAATATCGACGTCCGGGAAGGCAAAGGCAGTTCGCCCGTGATTCGATGCATCAACGAGCATCTCCACATCCTGATATGTCTGAACCTTAGCCCCTTTGCTGAGCAACGTTTTCTTGATGCGCGCCTGATCGAAACTGCCGCGTACCATAAGAGCAAAACTCGAATCGGCGCTCTCACCGGAAACCCGGCTGCTGCAAAAGAGGAAGTCCTGCACATCGCGCCGCGGATCGAATCCCGTTTCCTGCATCATCTGCTGGAAATCATCATCCTCGGTGTTAATTTTGTTCAGCATGTACTGCCCAAAGGGCGATGTTTTCGCCCGGCTGACATCCACGCCCGTTATGATCTTCGCGTTTGATGGCACCAAGGCAAGCAAGCCCGAATCCACTTTGGCAAAGGCCGGTACCGAAACCGCTATTACAAGCAAAAACTGAGAAATGTGGCGCATAAGCCCCCCGCCTTACTGTACGCCTATGGCGCGAAGAAGTTCCATCCTCTTTAGAGAGACTGGATCGGACGGTTACCCAAATAGTCTAAGCGATTACTCCGGCGAGCCCGCTTCGCTCCATAACAAGCACAACCCGCCAGAACAAGAAGGAACGCGGTACTAGGACTCCATCCCGAAACATCAGCGGGAAGGACATGTTCCACTTACGGCGCTTCCGGCCAAAGGGCTGCAATGCTGCCTTCAGCCGATAGTGCGTCCGCTGCGCGAAAGGGAAGCTCAAACCAAAAGGTAGCGCCGGGTCCGGGATTGTTGTTGAAGGTGCCAATCCGGCCGCCCATGATCTCCACCAATTGCTTGCTGATAGTGAGGCCCAAACCCGTTCCACCATACCGCCTTCGAGTGGTTCCGTCGGCCTGGACGAAAGCTTCGAAAATGCGCTCGCGTACGGACTCTTCCACTCCGATCCCTGAATCAACCACCTCGCAACAGAGTCGCGCGGCTCCTCCACAGCGCTTCACACGCACGTGAACCCCGCCTTGGGAGGTAAACTTGATCGCGTTCGCGGTCAGATTTGTCAATATCTGACGAAATCTCACGCTGTCACCCGAGATATAGAGCGGCAGCTCTGAATCGACCTCGTAGGTCAGCGCCACATTTTTGCCCGATACCCGGACCCGCAACAATTTAAGAACGCCCTTCACGCTCTCGTGCAAATCGAACGGCTCATCGGTCACGGACAACCGGCCCGCTTCGATTTGGGAAAGATCAAGTAGATCGTTGATGATGGTCAGCAGGTCGTTGGCGCACTGGCTCACCACTTCGGCATAGTCCCGCTGGTCCGGCGTTAACTCAGTGCTCTTGAGCAGGTTGATCATGCCCATGATGCCGTTCATCGGCGTGCGCAACTCGTGCGAGGTGTTGGCAAGAAACTGCTCCTTAAGTTGCGTGGCCTCGCGCGCCAGGCGCAGTGCGGTGCTTAGCTTCTGGTTTTTCTCCTGCAGTTCCTGGCTGGATTCCAACAGCCGCTGCTGTGCGAACTTCCGTTCTGTAATATCGCGGCCGATCCCTTGAATCCCCACTGGATGCCCTTGGCGATAGGTAATGCGCGTACTCACTTCAAGGTATCGCCGCGTTCCGAACTTCGATAAAATCGGAAGCTCGTAATGCTGCGTGGCGCTGCCGCCTAAGTGAGCGCGGATACTGTCCTGCGTTTGATGGCGCGCTTCCGGCGCCACCAGCTCTTCAAAATTTTGCCCCACAACCTCGCTTCGCGAATAGCCGGTCAGGTATTCCGCAGCTCGGTTTACCGCAACAATTTTGCCCTTTAAATCGTGCAGAAAGATAACATCATTGGCATTTTCAAACAGTTCACGATAACGCTCTTCGCTGCTGCGTAGGGCTTCTTCGGCAATATGGCGCGTAGTCCCGTCTTGCACCAACGCTACGCGCGCGTCCAGCCCGTCCGGCTCATAGGTAAAGCAAACCATGCTCACCGCAAGGTCCTGTTTCGAAGCGGTGCGATGAGCTACTGGTCCCATCGTCGTCATCGGCTTACGCAGTTCCGCGGAAAGTTCGGTCCAATTGCCGGAAGCCTCGGGAGCGAAGAGATCCGCCACGTTCAGCCGCCCCATCTGTTCCCGGTCATAACCGTATAACCTAAGTGCACTTTCGTTTACTTCTAAAATGTCGAGTGATTGCGCGGAATACACGATGGAAGGGACGGGATTCTGGGCGAAGGCATGTTCGTAAGCGGTGAGCCGGCTCTGAAGCCCATTAATGCGGCTCTCTAACTCCGCAATTTGGCTCCGTAATGCTTCCACGGTGTCTGTATCGACCGCGCCACCTTTGTCCGCCACCTCATCTTGGGCAGACATGCCTCCCTCGCTGAAGGCCGCCTCTGAGCCTGGGACTGCCACGAACTTCCAATTTAGCAGCGTACTTGCATGCCGTGTAATGCGGCGCGTGATTTAATTGCCATTCACGCCTACGGTTAAAAACCTTACTGCGGAGGATTGGGTGTTGCTTGCCCCGGCTGCCCCTCAGACGTATACCTTACGCTTGAATCCGTCTCGAACTTCCGGTACTCACTAAACCACATCTCGTTCCGAACGTTATTCGATCCAGTGTCTAACGCGACAACTGCTTGTACGGGCAGCAAGTATTCTGTTCCACCGATGGGAACTTGCTCGTAGTCGATCACCGTGGAGATGCTCTTCGTCCGTACCTCGGGCGGGATATCAAATGCGCTGTTGCTGATCCGCCACACCGCGCCTGTCACCGAGTCCGCGTAAACAGAGCCGTGATAGGGGACCACCGAGTGCGCCAAGTCACTCAGCGTAAGCTTCAGCGTCGAGTGCTCGTGATCCACCAGGTAGTCGAAAACCGCTACGCGCCTGCCCCGAATCGTCTCCCAGCCATGCCACTGGAAGGAAGCTTCGGTGCTCGCTCCGAATACACTCCCGATCAGCGTCCCAAACTCGCCTTCCGTGGTTAACGGCGTCCGCCATCGTTTGCCTGACCCCGGCGGCTTATTGTTCACCAACTCCAGGCTGCGCTCCTCATTGCAATTGATGAATACCAGTTTGGAGCGCAACGTGTCACCTTTATGCCAGTGCGTGGCTTTCCTCCCGGCCTCGAATTGTTGCGTCTCTTGAGCACAGATGAAATTAGGCAGGTGAGAAATATAGGCTTCGGCGTACTGTCTGATGGCCGCCAGCATCGCGTCCTGTTCCGCCTCGCTCGGCGCTGCATCGGGCGGGCCGCCCTGTGCGCGCGCAATCCACCCCAGCAGCGTAATGCAAGCCACTAGCAACGGCAATCTTCTAAGGCGGGCTCTCACAGGGCGCTCCGATGCCGTTTATATCACGATTCGCTGCCGCAGAAACAAAATACGCCCGTTAGCAATCCACCGGATATGCCCATACGAGTAATCAACCCTGGCGATCGAGAAGATACAGGCTATGAAGGTGCAGGCAATGAAGATACCGGCGACGACGAGGCCCGGCCCGATGAAATGGGATCAGGTCCAGCTCAGTCCACCGGCGATCCCACCGCTCTTGGAGGAACATCTTCTATCAGCCATTCTTCAGGTGACGCCTACGATCTTGAACAGGAAGTCCTCGACAGCGGCGACTTCGAAATTGTGGAGGCAACCGACGGACGCCTAGGCCTCACAAACATCGGAAACAAACCGGCCGAAGATTGGGCCGCCGATACCGGCGAGACAACAACTCCCGAGAGCGAACCGTAAACAGCGCAATGCGGGAGTTGCCCTCTTAGCAGCAGCCCCGCTACTTCAGCGGAGGAAACATCACGTCCAGCGAGTTGCACCAGGCGATTTCAGCAGGATTACCTCGGAGTATATTGTCCTTTGGTAAACAGTCCTTGACCGACCCGTACTCGAAATTTGCCGCCTTCGGCAGTACAACCTATTTCTCGATGACGATTGCCGAGGCACGAAGCGTATGGTGGCCCAGGCCAAGGCCCACCGCTCGCACTTCGGCGCCTTTTTCTAACCTTCCCTCGTCGAGATCGAACTTGGTGCGAGCGTCGAAGAGAACAGTCACGCGCACGCCAGGATGGGCGGAGTGTTCATCCCCGTTACCGGAATATTGATTAACGACAATGCTGTCCGAACGGACAGCAGCAATCGTGCCCTCGGTATTGGTAAGGTTTGCGTTGACCTCTTCGGCTGTCAGCTCCCGACCGGGATATCCAACAGTAAACCTCGCGACCACATCATCCCCAAATTTTAGAGCACTGGTATCGTGATAAGTCTCTCCGCGCCAGATCGTTGTATCGGCGTTTATGCGCATGACACAAATGCCGTCATCGTTTTTCACGGAGAGCGTGTCCTTCGTGGCCCCAACCAACAGGCCCTCGCAGACACCATACTCGACAATGTGGTGCGATGCGAACAGCCTCGTTTTTTCCCACCGCAGCCATGACTAGGCCGCTGTCGCCGGCAGGGGTGCATTCCATGTAGACATCATCACCTACGACGAGTTGATGGATGTTCTGTAGATCCGCTCCCCACCGCCAGATCTCGGCGTCAGGTGTGAGGCACACCATCGCGATCTTCTCGTTGAACTTAAGGGAGATGGAATCTTGTTGAATTCCGACCAGGCAACCCCCGCGGCATTGCTCCCTGAGAGTTTCGGACTGAGCGGCGAGACTCCCTCAGAAGGTCATACTGATGCAAGCGGAGAGCAGCGTTCGCATGTCCACAATCTTACTCTTGAGAGTCAAGACGTTAATCATGCGACGCGGGCCATGCCGGCGAAAACCAACGCGCGGGGACCCGCCGCGGTAGACAGACGAATATCTATTGGCTGCTAGTGGCCGCTTGGTTCTGACTAAGGAAGGAACCAACACTGCCCTTGTCCAAAATAAATGTGCCCGTATCGACAAAGGTCGGGACCGGCGAAGTTGCCGACTGCGACCAGTTCTTCGTCAGCGGATTCGGCAAGTGGTGGTGCAAGTCGTCCAACAGCTTCGTACCGTAGTACGCCATGGTAAAAGGCTTCTGCGCGATTGTGGCCGAAATCACGCCCTTTTGGATCCAGTTTGTCGTGCGCTGATCCGTATCCATCGCAACAACAGTCAACTTTCCCGCCATATTCGCTCTGTTGATCACCTCGCCCACTTCGGGACACGAAGTGGCTTCTAAGCAAACAAATGCATCCACCTTTGCTTTGCTGTCCAGCAACTGTTTTGTGGTGTCAAAAACCACCGTCGGATCGCCCTTCATGTCAACAACCTGCGTCACTTTGATCCCCGGGTGTTCAGCGAATACATCCTGGTATCCGTGCAGACGATCCTTTAAATTGGGCTGACCCGGCATGGTGAAAACTACCACGTTGCCCTTGCCGTCCAGCAGTTTCGCCGCCAAGTGCCCGCCCAGTACACCCGCGTTATAGTTGTCGGTTCCTACGAAGAACAGCCGTTCGCTATCCGGAGCGTCGGAATCAATGGTGATCACCGGGATGCCTTGCCCCAGTGCGGCATTAATATCCGGCGTCATCACGCTCGCGTCCGCAGCCGAGATCAGAATGCCCGACGGTTTTTGCGCTACCGCCTTTTGAAACTCATCATGCTCGGCTTTGGTGTCGTATCCGTCAGGGCCGTCCATCTCTGACTTCACCTTCATCTCCGCTGCCGCGTGATTGAGCCCGGCCTGGGCTGCCTGCCAATAAGGGATCTTGGTGTTTGTCGAAATCAAAATGTATTTCTCTGTCGGGGCGTGCCCAGATCCCGCGCATCCAGTTAAAGAAACTAGAGCGGCTGGAAGCGCCGCGGCAAGCAGTGACCACTGAACTGTTCGCATGATAGGTACCTAGCGCGGGAGTATAGCACGTCAGCCCGCACGATCTTCCAAATAAAACCGGCCCTGAGTGTAACGAAATCAGAGAGTTCGATTCGGCGCTGCGGGAGGCCCTAGCGCGTCGTTGCGCCTGCAGAAGAAAATGTTGTGGCTCGCTCCCGAACTGCGTAATATAAGACGTGCGTCGTCTGCTCGCGTTGCTCCTGCTGAGCGTGCTCAACTCTCTGTTGATCACTCCCGCACTAATCGCGCGCGCGGCCTCGCCTCTGCCGTTGTGCTGTCGAGCAGCCGGTAAACACAAGTGCGCCATGCGCGGCGCTCACGGGATCGCGCTCCATTCCGATTCCGCCCTTCGCACCGTTGGCGCGCATTGCCCGTTCTCCTCGACGGCCGTCTCCTTCGGTACAAACTCACCGGCTTCATTTGCTTATGCGAAGCGAGCCTTAGTTGGTCCTGGTCCCGGTGACCTCTCCAAGCCGCTTCCGCGGCGTGCCTACCCTTATCTCGCACTCGTCCACACTGCGCCCCAGCGCGGCCCTCCCTCTCTGTTGGCGTAAATAACAAACTTCTTAATTAGCTGTTTATTTGTCGCTGGACAAGTGTCTTCACCTGTCCCGCCAGGGAGCCTATGAGCCGCCGTCAATTTGTCCGTAAGTCGCTGACTATTTTTTTGCTTTTACCCGTATCCGCTTGGCCTACTATCTTTAGCACCGTCCGCGGTGTGGTGCATGATCCGGCTCATCGCCCCTTGCCGGATGCGGATGTTCTTCTTAGTGCGCCTAATTCTCAGCGCACTCAAACTACCCACACCGGCAGTGATGGCGCGTTTGAGTTTGCTTCCGTCGCTGCAGGCGAGTATACGGTCCGTGTTACCAGAACCGGTTTTGCCACCCAAGAGCAGAAATTCACCGTCGTCTCCAGCACTGTTCCCATTCTGCATTTTCAACTTGCCCTGGCTCGGCGGCGGGAGTCTGTCGTCGTCTCGGAAACCACGCCGGACCTCAGCATCGAGTCCACCA
Organism: uncultured Bryobacteraceae bacterium; assembly: GCA_964249415.1. GTDB lineage: Bacteria > Acidobacteriota > Terriglobia > Bryobacterales > Bryobacteraceae > Bog-105. Next base: position 8,240 of record CAXUCT010000083.1, read on the forward strand.
GCCCCTCTACGCTCATCACTCGTCATCAAATCGAACGAACTCCCGGAGCCGATCTGACCGACAGCCTCAACATGATTACCGACTATGTTCCGGGCGCTTATATGACCCATGATCAATTGCATATTCGCGGCGGCCACCAAGTAACCTGGGCCATTGACGGCGTCCCTATTCCGAACACCAACATCGCTAGTAATGTCGGGCCGCAGATCGACCCCAAGGACATCGATACGCTCGAAGTACAGCGCGGCGGCTACTCCGCCGAGTATGGCGACCGCACCTATGGGGTCTTCAACGTCGTCCCGCGAACTGGGTTTGAGAGCGATCGACAAATCGAGACTACTGCCACCGCTGGTACCTTTGGTCAAACCAACGATCAAATCAGCATCGGAGATCACACCCAGCGCTTCGCGTACTTCGCCAGCCTCGACGGTAACCGCAGTGACTACGGCCTAGAAACCCCCGGCCCGCAGGTGCTTCATGACCGTGCCTGGGGCATCGGCGGTTTCGGATCGTTCATCGCGAATGTGGATCCTGCCGATCAGTTGCGCTTGGTCGTCTCCTCGCGCGGCGATGACTACCAAATTCCCAATTCGCCCGATCCCGCCTCAGCCGCTATTCGCGACGTAGAGCGGGAGCGCGACACGCTTGCCACCTTTAACTGGGTTCACACCTTTTCACCGGGCCTGCTCTTCACCGCGGCCCCGTTTGTGCACTTGAATAGCGCTGCTTACGACGGGGACCCCAATGACCTGCCTATCAGCACCACTCAGCATCTCGATTCCACTTACGCCGGTGCGCAGATCGCGCTCAACGCGGTTACAAACCAACACAACGCCCGTATCGGTGTCTACGGTTTTGGCGAGAGTGAGAATGAGTTAGTTCACCTCATCGCAAACGATGCTTCGGGCGATAACCTGCTTGCCCAAAAACCCCTTGCGGGCAATCTCGAAGCTGCGTTTTTTGAGGATCAATTCAAAGTCACACCCTATCTCACCCTCTCGGGAGGCGTTCGCCTCACCCACTTCGGTGGCGAGGTCTCTGAAAATGCCGCCGACCCCCGCATCGGCGCTGCCGTCCGAATTCCGCATCTAAATTGGGTACTGCGCGGCTTCTATGGCGCTTATTATCAGGCCCCTCCGCTCTCCACCGTTTCTGGTCCGCTAGTGGACTTCGCCGCTTCTCAAGGCCTTGGTATCATCCCGCTTCGCGGCGAGCGCGATGAAGAGAATCAGGTCGGTCTCGCCATTCCCTTCCGTGGATGGAGCCTGGACGCCAACAGCTTTCGCATTCGCGCGGCGAATTACTTCGATCACAATGCCATCGGCAACTCGAATGTCTTCTTCCCCTTGAGTATCGCGGGCGCCCGCATTTGGGGTGAAGAACTAACGGTACGTTCGCCGCGCTTGTTCGCCCGCGCCGACGTGTCTCTTGCCTACTCGCATCAACATGCCGAAGCAGGAGGCGCCGTCACCGGCGGCCTCACCGATTTCACGCCACCATCGGCCGGATACTTCTTACTCGATCACGATCAACGTCACACTTTGCACGCCAACTTCAACCTCAGCCTGCCCCGGCGAGCCTGGGCCGCGGGCGCTCTCTACTATGGCTCAGGCTTCACGAACGGCGACGCCGATTACCCTGCCCACCTTCAGCCCCACACCACGTTTGACCTCTCCCTCGGCAAGACAATCGGTGAAAGCTGGTTGGTTTCTCTCAACGGGCTGAACATCACCAATCGCCGTTTCCTGCTCGACAATAGCCAGACGTTCGGTGGAACCCACTACGCCGATCCGCGCCAGATATGGCTCCAGGTGCGCTACCGTTTTCACTTTTAAGCCCTGTCACCCCATCGTGCCGCTCCTGAAGAAATACTAACGGTACTATTGCTTAGTAACCGGAAACCTTCTCTTATCGATTTGGTCAAATGGTGGTTCGGGAACCCGGGCACTACTTCTCTCGTTATGTGGACTGATCGCAAAGCAGACAACTCTTCTTCCGCTAAATTGCCGGCTCTCAATACCCCGGCTGATCCAATTTCAATGCCGGCCGCCACTATCTCCGGTGTCACCGTCATTGGCCGCCATATGGCCATTCGAGGTTCCATCCGGAGCGCTGAAAGTCTCCACATCGACGGCGAAGTAGATGGCTCTCTTGAATTGCCCGATCATCGCCTCACTATCGGCCTGCATGGCCGAGTGAACGCCGACGCGAAGGTGAGAGAAGTGGAAGTCCTCGGACGTCACGAAGGCAACATCGACGCTGCGAAAAAGATCACAATCCGCAAGGGGGGCCGCTTGGTTGGCGATCTCCGGACGCCTGCCATCGTCATCGAAGACGGAGCTTACTTCAAGGGCAGAATCGAAATCATAAACAACGAACAGCGTCCGCAAATTGTTCGCCCGCAACAGAAAATCCGCAAGACCGCCTTCGCTGGCGCTTAGCCTGAGCTAATTGGGCTCGCCACCGGCGTATCAACAAGATCGGCAGAGTGCTTCGACAGCCCGGACGACAGCTTTGCGGATTGCGGATACGGTGCTTAAGTGCATCCGGGTCGCGCGGAACTGCAAACAAGATTAGCCAAGGAAACAAACGTGGCACAAAGAACGTGGTTCATTACTGGCGTCAACAGCGGATTTGGCCGCATCATGACAGAGAAGCTTCTGGAGCGAGGCGACCGCGTAGCGGTTACGGCTCGCAAACTTGACCAACTTGACGATCTCAAGGCCAAGTACGGCCAATAGCTGTGGCTTAGCTACCTCGATCTGACCGATACCTCCGCCATCCGACAAGTTGTGGATTCAGCTTTCGCTCATTGTGGACGAATGGATGTCATCGTGAATAACGCCGGCTATGGACTCTTTGGGGCAGCAGAAGAACTTAGCGACGATCAGATCCGGCATCAGATTGATACCAATCTCATCGGTTCGATACAAGTCATCCGCGCCGCGCTGCCGCATCTGCGTGCGCAAGGCGCGGGACGCGTGCCGTCACAACGTTCCCCATACCTGGCGATGCAAGGTTGCTAATGCAATGATCGATTCTGTAGACCTCAACCCGGCGCCCCTACGACTGGCGCTTGGCAGTGATACGTACACGTTGGTACGTGGGGCGCTGCAGGAACGCCTCGCTGCTCTCGAGGCACAAAAGGCCATCGCGCTTTCAACAGACATTGCAGTTTGACACCCATCCTAGCCACCCGCCGCGAGGTGCCACTTTCGGTACTGACGGAAAGAATCACATTAGGTGGCAACACCTAGCGTCCGACCAGCCTGGTTAGTTGGTCCGCCGTGAGCGAGACCGTCTTGTGCGACTTCAGCTTTGGCAGTGGTGGCAGAAGATTGTATGGCGTATAACTTTCCCATTCAAACGGGAAAGAGGTTGGCCCCAGGATCGAATTGATCAACGGCTTGAAGATGCCCTCACCATTGGAACTATTTGTCATGATGAGAATCCCGCTGCCGTCTCGGAAACACAATGCTAAATGCCTCCAACCTTCGTCATGTCCTTCTTTGAAGAAGGCTTTTCCGTAGGGAGAGGAGTACAGTCCCCAGCCCAGCCCATAGCTAAGTCGGATAGGTTCGTACGCCGCCGTAGTTTTGGTCGCGAGCGATGGAAACTGCTGACTCGAGTGAATGCTCACTTGGGGACTCAGCATTTGCTCCATTGCTCGGGTATCTAGAATTTCCTGCTGCATCATCGCTTCCAGAAACGTGGCATAATCGTGCAGCGTAGTCTGCATCGACCCCGCGGCATCTGCGCTGGAGCGCTTCTCCGGCCCGAGTGAGCGCCCGTATTCGTCATAGCCGTTCGCGAAATCACTCTCAAATCGTGGCTGCCATACCATGCTGGTACGGGTAACATGCAAAGGCTGGAAGAGATTCTCGTCCATCAGCACTGTAAGAGATTTGCCGGTCACCGCTTCAACGGCTAGTTGCGCAAGATCGATACCTTCTCCCGAGTAGGCATAGCGCGTCCCCGGCTCAAAGTGAATCCTGAGCTTCCGGTCATCTTCGAAAGCGCGCCAGTTAGGAAACCCGCTGGTGTGGCTCAACAGGATGCGAAGGGTGAGCTTCTGATAACGATCGTCTCCCCGCAGGTCCGCATATCGTGGATAGTCCGGGAGCGGCTTCGGAAGGTATTGAACGACAGGCTTGTCCAAGTCAATCTGACGTTTTTGGACCAAGCGCATGACGGCGGTCGCGAAGGCTGCTTTGCTCAAGGATGCTGAGGTCACCACGCTATTTGGCGTGAGCGGTAGGCCCTTTTCGGTATCGCGGTACCCATAGGCTTTCAGATATGCCAACTTGCCTTTGTGAAAGATGGCAATCCCGGTCCCAGTCACGTGGGCTGCCCCCATTAATTGAGCAACAGTGACATCAACCTGCGCCGGCGCAAGCGTGCCCCCGTCGAGCCGTGCGGCAAACCGGCTGCTAGCCGATGCGGCAAGCCCAACGATTCCAATTACAAAGAACAGTGACCGAATCATGCTACCCCCTTCCGGTTCCGGTCACCACTCCCTAATCACCCGTGACCACCGCTTCCTCATTCGCTTGTCCCGCGGGCTGCCCGTCTCGGATCCCGTAAGCTTCATGAACGTCTTCGAGCGTCAGTGTCCCTAAAATGACGTCCGGCTTCAGCCTGCTGACCACTTCTATGCGCGGCCGCAGAGCCAATAACCGCAGCGCTGCGTCCAGCGGCTCGTCCGGGTACAGCTTTACTCCCCCATGCGGCTTAGCTCCCCTAACCGGGCCCATCGCGTCCTCTACCCGCAACGGCTGAAATGTTCGCTTCTCTTCGGCGCTGGGCAGGTTCACGCCCTCTAACTGAGCCAACATCTTAAAGAACGGAACCGGATGGAGATGGCGCGAAAGCAGGTACGCAGTGGTGTTCGCGATCATCACCGGCAAAATGATCATGTAACTCGCACTCACTTCAAACACCATGAAGATGGATGTGATGGGAGCGCGAAATACACCCGCGAAGAACGTACCCATTCCCACCAACATGTAGGCTTCGGCCGACGCCGCTCCATAAGG
>CAXUCT010000084.1:0-13252 GCA_964249415.1 uncultured Bryobacteraceae bacterium
GACAAGGAGGAAGGTGACGAGGAAGAGAGAGGCATGCTGCGCATGTCTTTCATGGGGCATCTGGAAGAACTCCGCACGCGCCTCATCCGCGCCCTTCTAGGCCTGGTGGTTGCGTTCCTCGTCAGCATGTTCTTCTCGAAAGAGCTTTGGAAGGTTGTACAAGCGCCGGCGGTGGATGCGCTGAAGCATCTAGGCATCAACCCGCCGCGGCTTGTCTACATCACGCCCATGGAGGGGTTTAACATCATCTGGATCAAGATGCCTCTGCTGGCATCCGTATTCGTCGGCTCGCCGTGGCTGCTTTATCAAGTCTGGGCCTTTATCTCGCCGGGGCTTTATAAGCGAGAAAAAAGATGGGCTGTGCCGTTCATCCTGTGTACCGCCGGTCTGTTCATCGCAGGCGGACTGTTTGCCTACCTCGTGGCGTTCCGCTATGGACTCGAGTTCCTTCTGGGAGTTGGGCGCGATGTCGATGTCACTCCTATGGTCACTATCAACGAATACTTTGATCTGTTCGTCAACGTGACCCTCGGCATCGGTCTCGTCTTCGAGATGCCGGTGATCATCTTTTTCTTGACGCTGTTGCGGCTCGCCTCACCCCGGTTTCTTCTCCGCCACAGCCGCTACGCCATTCTCGCTATCACGGTCATCGCCGCCGTGGTTACCCCCACGCCCGATGTTTTCAACATGATGATCTTCGCCGTTCCCATGGTGATGCTCTTCTTTGTCGGTGTCTTTGCCAGCTATCTGCTTGTTCTGCGGCGCGAGAAGAAGGCCTTCCCCTGGAAGATTGTGCTCCTCGTCCTATTGGCGATGATGCTTATTGCGGCCGGCGTTCTCGCATTGTTCCTTTTCCGCTATCACTACCACTTCGCGCCCAGTTGGCCGTATCTTGTCCATTCCGCGGCTCCAAAGGTTCACTAAGCCGCCACAGCGCCACGCCTCCCAATAGGCCGTCCTCATTCGGCACTCGGGTTACCTGTTTCGGAAGCGCGAAATCAATCTTAACGGCATTGCCTCCTCCGATATACAGATGATCGTAGTTGAATAACGCCCCTAGCTGCTCAATGGCTTTTATCAAAAACTCGTTCCACCGCTTGCGCCCGATCCTCCGCAGACCTTTTATTCCAAAGGTATCTTCGTAAGTCTTGTTCTTGCGCCACGGGTGATGCGCTAATTCAAGGCCGGGCACTAAATGGCCGTCAATAAACAGAGAAGATCCAAAACCGGTGCCCAGCGTGATTACCAGCTCTAATCCCTTGCCGCGGATGGCTCCAAAGCCTTGTACCGTCGCGTCATTAGCCACTCGCACGGGCTTCTTCCAGCGGCGCATCAATACCTTCTGAAGCTCTAAACCGACCCACTTCTGGTCCAGATTATGGGCCGTGAGGATGGCGCCGTGTTTCACAACGCCGGGAAAGCCAACCGAAACTCTATCGAACTTGCCCAGCTTGTTCGCAATCTCGTCCATGACGGCGAGCATCGCCTCCGGCGTCGCCGGGTGCGGCGTCTCCAAACGCTCCCGTTCACCGATAGGCTTGCCGCGACTGTTCAGCAACAGGCCCTTGATTCCCGTTCCGCCGATATCAACCGTTAAAGTTGTTGCCGTGTCTTGCGCTGGGGGCATAACAGACACTGTACCGGACGCCACGCTGCACCGCTTACTTGCAAAAGCTAAAGGGCCAACACCAGTTTGCATTAGTTATGGCCAAATCCGCCCGCGCGAGTACTTTTTGCCGCGTAACTGGTACGCCTTTTCACGCTAAACACATGAGACCACGACCTGGCGGACGTTGGCACGACAGATGCTTCTAAAGCCGCTGTGACGCTGCGTTGCTGACTACGTTCAACGCGCGACTGTGTCAAACAGGCGCCAGATGATTAAGGCGGCTACAGAAACTAAACAAAATTCTTGGTTTGGAGGAGTCAATTTTAATGAGTTGTAAGCTTCGTTCTTTCTACATCGGCAGCCTGGCAGTTACAGGCATCGGTTTGCTTGGAACCTCGTTCGTTCCCCAAGCCCATGCGGACTCTTGGTTCAAAATGACGGTCGTCACTGTCAACGAGCCCATCATTGCGGGGGATAAGGTACTCGACCCCGGCACGTACGTTTGGAAGTTGCTGGATTCACAATCGAACCGGCACGTTGTGCAGATTTTTGACAAAGACCGGCGTCATTTGGAAGAGACGATTTTAGCGGTTCCGAACTACCGGCTCCAGCCGAGCGGAAAGACCCAGTTTTCGTTCTGGGAAACGCCTCCCGGTGTTCCCAAAGCGGTGCGCGCTTGGTTTTACCCCGGTGACAACTTCGGACAAGAGTTCACTTATCCGAAAAAGCTGGTAGCGCAACTCGCTTCCGCCGCCCCGGTTCCGGTGCCGATGAACTATAGCGAACCCGAGCCTGCTCCTTCCCCTGCCCCTGAAGCGCAGCCGGCCCCTGCTCCTGAGCCGCCACCTGCCGCGCCCCAGCCGCAGCCTCAGGCCGCTCCCCAAGCAGCCGCCGCGCCGGAACCTGTTCAGCCGCAAACCCTGCCTCACACCGCCAGCTTCAACCCCTTAATTGGGCTACTTGGTCTGACATCGCTCGGTCTGGCTGGCTTGCTCACTTTCGCGGCGCGAAAAGCGTAGTCTTCGCTCCTGTATTGCCGGCCTTTCCGGCGCCACTCTGCGACGCCTGGTTACGCAATATCAGCCAGGCGTCAATTTGTTTCTGGTGAAAAGGGTGTATAAGTCGGTAAGGGGCGAATAGAGCTTCATGCGAACTGCCAGCTTCAAACGGAATCTCTATGGTGCGGCGGCAATCCTGGCGCTGGCGGTCTTTTTCCTTGGTGCCGGTAGCGCGCGCCGACATATAGACCGGCCGCATGAAGCAATCCCGCAGCCTTCTACGGCTACAAACGGAGTCTTCACCATCTCAGACAATGTGGATCTGGTGCTGCTCGACGTGAACGTGAAGGGTCCTAAGGGTGGCTTCGTTACCGGTCTTTACCGAGGCAGTTTCCAGGTGTACGAAGACGGGCACCAGCGCCAGATCACTCACTTCGCCGCTGTCGACACGCCCGTGACCATTGGCCTGGTAGTGGATAACAGCGGAAGCATGCGCGAAAAACGGCCTGAGGTTGTTATGGCCGGAATGGCGTTCGCCAAGCAAAGCAATCCACGGGATGAGTTCTTTGTCGTGAATTTCAACAACGCGGTACTTCGCGGTTTGCCGGAGCGAACCCTGTTCACCGACGATCTACAGGCTTTGCGGTCGGCTCTGTACTTCGGTCAGCCCAGGGGTCAGACCGCGCTCTATGATGCCGTCGCGTACTCCTTGAAGCACCTTGAATACAGTCACCGCGACAAGCGCACTCTCATTGTCGTGAGCGACGGCGGCGACAACGCCAGCCAGATCGCCTTCGCCGATTTGATGCGGCTGATTGAAGCATCGCGCGCCACCATCTATACCGTAGGCCTGTACGATCCTGACGATCACGACGCCAGCCCGGGCGTGCTTCGCAAGATGGCCAGCGTGAGTGGAGGAGAGTTCTTCGAACCCGCCAAGCTCGATGACATCGTTCCTGTCCTGACTAAAATCTCCAGCGAAATACGCAACTGCTATACCCTCGGTTATGTTCCCGACGAGATTAACGACAAGCGGATGGTCCGTTCCGTGAGGGTGGCGGCTCAGGAAAATAGCCGAAAGCTGAGCGTGCGCACTCGAACCACATACCTGATCACGCCTTTTTCGGAATTGGTGGCCCAGCAGAGCCGAAAAGACGCAGAACAGAGAGCTCGGTATCAAAAAGATCCGCAGCAAAGAGATCAATAGAGGGATGGAATATTCCACCGGCCCGTCGATCGTGCGGCACACCGCCACCGCTGCGACATCTTACTCCAAACCTGGTATGCATAGCCACAAAGAGAAGAGCCAAACATTTCCACGCGTGAAGGCCGGCCGGCACTCCCCTCTTTACAGGCTTCGGATGCTGCTGCTCATTCTGGGCGTTTGCTCCCTCGGCTACTACGGCTATTCGCTTGGGAACGCATATATTTATCAGGCTTACGGAAACTGGGCCTTCGATCAGCAAATTGCCGGCCGAAGAGTAGCCTTCGCCGACTATGTGCGTGAGAAGACGCCCTTTGGCTTCTTCGTCGGAGCGAAAACACTCAAACCGCTCGGGCCTACTATGCCTCGCTTAGCCGCGCCCACCGAGGGCGCCTTGCTGGGCAGAGTGGAAATCAGCCGCCTGAATCTGTCGGCCATCGTTCGCGAAGGTGTTGACGCTAAAACTCTGGGCATTGCCGTGGGTCATGTTCCCTCTACTGCACTTCCCGGCCAAGCGGGCAACTTCGCCATCGCGGCGCATCGCGATACCCTGTTCCGCGGCCTCAAAGACATCCGGAAAGACGACATGGTCACTTTTCAATCGCCTTCCGGAAGCTATACCTACCAGGTGTTTGTGACGGAGATTGTGAAGCCCACCGAAGTCAGCGTGCTGCAGCCGGATGGCGGCGGGCTAATTACTCCTCAGGTTGACGTGAAAAGCCCGGAGAAACTGCTGACCATGATCACCTGTTATCCGTTCTACTATGTCGGTTCCGCGCCGAAGCGTTTCATCGTGGAAGCGAAGTTGATCTCTGCCACTTCCGATAAGCTGTCCCAAACGGAGGCGCAGAATACCCGGCCGCCCATTGCTCTTCCTAAGCTGGCGAGGCCCGTAAAGGCAAAGTCAATTCGACAGGTATCCGTCACGCAGCTTCGCCGTGCAAGGGGCCTTTCGCGTCTACACGCATCGGCTGCCAAGCGCGATGTCCAAACTCAACACGCCCCCGCTCACGCCGCGAAAAAACCCGGTTTCTGGCATCGCCTGTTGCACGGCTAAGCGTCCGAAAGCCTTGTTATACTTGCGTTGAACCTCTTGGGAGGTCGTCTAATGGTAAGACTGCAGATTCTGGATCTGCGTATCGGGGTTCGAGTCCCTGCCTCCCAGCCAAGTTCGCCTGCCTTCCTTTCTACTTCTATTTCATGGAATACACAAACCTCGGTAAAACGGGACTGAAGGTCTCGCGCCTGTGTCTGGGCTGCATGACCTATGGGTCCAAGAAATGGCGGGAGTGGGTTCTTGAAGAAGAGGAGAGCAGGCCCTTTATCAAGCGCTCCTTGGAAGCCGGCATCAACTTCTTCGACACCGCAAACATCTATTCGGACGGCGTCAGTGAAGAGATTGCCGGGCGCGCTTTGCGAGACTTTGCCAACCGCGACGAAGTTGTGATTGCCACCAAGCTTTTCAACCCGATGCGCAAAGATCCAAACGGCCGTGGCCTGTCACGCAAAGCCGTGATGACGGAAATTGATGGCAGCTTGCGGCGTCTAGGAATGGATTACGTCGATCTGTACCAGACTCACCGTTGGGATTACGACACGCCCATCGAAGAAACCATGGAAGCCCTGCATGATGTAGTGAAGGCTGGAAAAGCGCGCTACATCGGAGCATCCTCTATGTTCGCGTGGCAATTTGCCAAATCCCTATATGTCTGCGATCTGAACGGCTGGACGCGCTTCGTTTCCATGCAGGACCATTACAACCTGATCTATCGCGAAGAAGAGCGGGAGATGCTTCCGCTGTGCCGGGACCAAGGTATCGGCGTGATTCCTTGGTCGCCGCTCGCGCGCGGCTTCCTGGCCGGTAATCGCAACAAGCACGGCGGGGAAACAGTGCGCTCCCAAAGCGACGACTACGCCAAGCAGATGTACTATCAGGACGACGATTTTGCGGTGGCAGAGCGCGTCAGCCAAGTGGCGCAAGCGCGCGGCATACCCAACATGCAAATTGCGCTTGCCTGGGTGCTATCCAGGCCCGGCATAACGGCGCCCATCATTGGCGCCAGCAAGCCCAATCACCTGGAGGCCATCGCCACTCTTTCCGTGAAGCTGACCAAAGACGAGATTAAGCGACTCGAAGAGCCCTATAAGCCCCACCGCATCCTCGGCCATTCGTAGGAAGTGACCGAGCCGCGACCGGTCAGGGAGCTCGACCAGCCGAGGCCTTTTCGAGCATCCTGCTAACCTAATGAGCCGCGAGTTCGGCGATTTGTCTCTGAGCGGTTTCCCCCTCGCGTCTCCAGCGATACAGTGGAAACCTTCTCGTGAGTGCCGCGACACCCCGGCGAGCTTCGGCCAAAGCCTGCTCCGATTTCACGTCGTTCAAGACCTGCGCGATCAGCCGGCCGACTTCCCTCATCTCTGTCTCGCGGAAGCCGCGCGTCGTCACCGCCGGGCTTCCCAACCGAATGCCGCTCGGGTTCAACGGCGGATTCACATCGAACGGAATCGCATTCTTATTGGCCGTGATGTAAGCCTCATCCAGCGCCTTTTCGGCTTCTTTGCCCTTCACGCCCTTCGCGAATACGTCAATGAGGAACATGTGCGAATCGGTTCCTCCGCTCACCACGCGAAAGCCTTCCCCCTGCAGCGACTTCGCCAAGGCACGCGCGTTCGCGAGCACTTGTCGTTGATAGGCGCGAAACTCCTCTGACAGCGCCTCCAGAAAGCAGACCGCTTTAGCGGCCATCACATGTACCAGCGGTCCGCCTTGCGCTCCCGGAAACACCGCCTTATCAATCGCGGGACCAAACTTCTGCTTCGCGAGAATGATGCCGGAGCGCGGCCCCCGCAAGGTCTTATGCGTGGTGGAAGTAACGATGTCTGCGTGCTCGCAAGGATTGGGATACACTCCGGCCGCTACTAGTCCGGAATAGTGCGCCATGTCCACAACGAAAACGGCGCCGACTGAATCCGCAATCTGCCGGAAACGCGCAAAATCAATCACGCGAGAGTACGCGCTTGCTCCAGCGATAATCATCTTCGGCTTGTGTTGTTCTGTGAGCGTCGCCACTTCGTCGTAGTCGATGATCTCGTCTTCGGCACGCACGCCGTACGCGACAACTTTGTAGAGCTTGCCCGAAAAATTTAAAGGATGTCCGTGCGTCAGGTGCCCGCCATGCGCCAGATTCATGCCCAGAATGGTGTCGCCCGGCTGCAGCACGGAAGCATAAGCGGCTTCATTGGCCTGTGAACCCGAGTGCGGTTGCACGTTCGCAAACTCGGCGCCGAAGAGCTCCTTCGCCCGCTCGCGCGCCAGATTCTCGACGATATCGCTGAACTCGCAGCCGCCGTAGTAACGCTTGCCCGGATATCCTTCGGCGTATTTATTCGTGAAGACGCTGCCCGTCGCTTCAAGCACAGCTTCAGAAGTGAAGTTCTCGCTGGCAATCAGCTCCAGCCGCGTATCTTGGCGATCCAGTTCCTGCTGAATCGCTTGAAAAACGTCGGGATCGACCTCCGACAAAGGCCGTGCCATTCGTTGCTGTTCATTCATCGTAAATTTCATTGTCCGTCACCCGGATTTCACCGACCTTCACTAGGACTGTTTTGCTGCTACTGCTGCCGATTGCTAATTAGGGCGCCAATAGCTGATACGAGTCTTTCAATGCGTTGGTCCACGCCACGTATGCGCTCTTCGTGGCTAGCGACGTATTCAGACTGTTCTTTCAGCAACTGGCTTTGGCGCTGCTGAAGATGTGCCGTTACGATCAGGGCGTCTTCCAGCTCTCTTCGTGCTGCCTCCAGGCTCTGAACTCGCGTTTCTAAGTTGCCTGACGGTGTGGACATGAACCGGCTTCCTTCTCCTATCTTCGCCGAGTTGGCCGTCTGCAGCAACTGGACCCACAGCCGCCAATGTTACAGCTATGGAACGTATGCTTTCATCGATGAATCGCCGCCCAAACCAGCACAATAGCTAACACAATCACCAGCCAAAAGATTGCGGTTTTTACATTCGACGACAAAGCCAGGTTTGCGCCCAGACGCTTCGCTAAAACTTCCGAGTCTGCGGAATCAAGAATCGTAAAATCGCCATTCGCAAAGTAAACCGACAGCGCCGCCTGACCGTGCTGTTCGCTCGGCGCCACTCGCCGAATCAGCCCAAGATTAAGCACCAAACCACTCGGCAATGTCACAAAATCCGGCATATATGGAACCAGCGATACCGAGCGATGAACTAAGCCGCAAGCCTAAGTTGTGAGCGCTGCGTCTTTGAACGAGTGTTCCGCTATTCGCCCAGCTTAATGCGATAACGGCACTTTTGCCGTTCTCCTTTCTGATACATGTCGATCTCCGGTGGCAGGTCAACAATCTCTACGAAGTCAGCGCCGGCCGCTTCGCAAGTGCGTCGCGAGGCAATGTTTTCTGGATTGCAGGTAATCCAAAGTTCAGACATGCCATGTCTCAGCGCCAGGGGGGATCAACAGCCGCACGGCACGTGCGGCACCGACGGCCGCGGTGTTCAAGGCGAACTCCGTATGCAACGTGACCTCCGTATAGGTGCAGGTGCTCGGTATCACCGACCCGAAGCTGAATCTCTCCTACCTGAAGCCCGCTTTCGGCTGCCGCAATGTGAAAGACATAGTCAGGGACCCAGGCTTTCAGGGGGTCAGCAGCCCGCATGTCAACAAGCCGTAAAACGTACTACGCCATCGCTCAGCTCTCCTGGGTCGAGAAACATGAACTCTCCTTGATCGACGGCCACTAGACAAACATACGTCACTAGTCAGTCTTGCGGCCCGTCGACAGATTCGGGAACGAGGTTTTGGTGATTTCATCGGTGCAGGAGGTTTCACCAACGACACTACTGAGACAGCGAATGCTGGACGATCTCTGCTTTCGCAACTACTCACCATCCACCGTTGAATGCTACATCTATTCGGTTGCCGGGCATCGAGCAATTCTGGCCACCCTCTACGGAGCCGGTTTACCGGTTTCGGAATTGACCGGCCTCAAAGTAATCGACCTTGATGGCGAACGCCGGGTGATCCGGGTTCGCGGCGGCAAAGGCCCCAAGGACCGCCAAGTAATGCTTTCCGATGCGCTTCGACGTGCTGGTCGCCCACTGGCTTCTAGTTCAAAGCACTAAGGCTACTCCACCGAAGGAATTCGCGACTGCCGCACGGCCGCTCTCGGCGGTCACGTGGAATCGGTGGAGCTGTGCAATGCGTGTGGGCATCTAGTCATCTCTTACAACTCGTGCCGCGACAGACATTGCCCAAAATGTCAGGTCATGAAACGCGCCAAATGGCTGGCTGAAAAACAAACGGAATGGCTGTTGCCGGTCCCGTATTTCCACGTCGTGTTCACGGTGCTGGAAGAGATTGGGGGATTGGCACTGCAGAATGCGCGCGAGATCTACAGTATTCTGTTCCGAGCGGCATCGGAGACGCTGCTGACGATTGCGGCTGACCCAAACGTCTAGGTGCGGACATGGGTTCTTAACAGTTCTTCACACTTTGGGGTAGAAACTCCATTTACATCCTCATCTGCAAGCGTCGTTCCCGGCGGTGGTCTCAGTCCAGACGGGACTCGTTGGATCGGCTGTAAAGAAGAGTTCATTCTTTGTCCCCGTGCAGGTTATTGCGAACGGTGCCGAATTAGCAGCCCGATCGCTGAGACAAGGTCCGCGATGCGCTTGTCGACATCTATATTGAGTCGTCGCTGCTCCGCGGCCTGTTGCTCAGCCTGTTTCAGGCGCGCCTCGTGCTCAATGAGGTACTCGGCTTGGCCTTTGATCATCTGACTTTGGCGCGCTTCCAAGTGCGCCATAACAACCAGCGAATCTTCCAGCTCTTTGCGCGCTGCTTCAAGCCGAGTAAGCCGCGTGCCGAAATCGCCCGGAGTTGTAGACATGAAAAATCGCCTCCCTCTATTTTCGCCCTACCGGCCGTTTTGCGGCAACTAGACTGGCCCGCGGACCCAGGGCTCTTACGCTATGCTGGCCGTATGTTCGATCCAGGAGCCGCGCACGCAGAGCCTGCGCCCCTTCCGGACTATAGCTCCGATGGGGTGGATCTTACCCTGATTCGTTGGATGCTCTCACTTACTCCCGCCGAGCGCCTGGAGTTTCTGGAAGAACGCATAACAGATGTTCTGGCCATCCGTGCTCTGAATGCGAGAGAGTAGACTCATCGCAACTCTGCGGACTCTACAGGAGAGCGAATCGGAATTCATCGTGGTAGGCGGCCTTGCTGCTGTTCTAAACGGCGCGCCTATCCATACCTTCGATATCGACGTAGTTTACTCCCGCACTCCCGAGAACATCCGGCGTTTGCTGTCGGTACTGGAATCGCTTGATGCCGTCTTCCGGATGCAACCGGAGCGGCGCCTTCGCCCAACAGCGAGCCACTTATCCGGCAGCGGGCATCTGAACTTGCTCACGCGCGGAGGACCATTGGATCTGCTTGCCATCGTAGGTCAGAGTCTCACCTATGATGACCTTCTGCCACATTCCATCAAGATGAATATCGGGCAGGGACTTCGCATCAAAGTTCTCGATCTCGAAACGCTGATCGCAATGAAAGAAGCATTGGCAGGAGATAAAGACCTTGCCGTCCTACCTATTCTTCGCCAAACGCTCAACGAATGGAAGAAGCGCAATAGCTAAACATCATTGCGCGCGCAGCTTATCACCCCTGAAAAGCAGCACAAGCACAACGATGGATAGAAGCGTCCCAAAGAGCGGATAACCCAGCGTCAGCACTGCCAAGGCGCAAACCAGCGCTCGCGCCCATCTCAGGTTCAGTAGCAAAGCAAGCACGCCCGCCAGCCAAAGCGCGCCGACTACAACGAAGACCGGCGCCATTGAATCCACGCCGATGCCAACGGCGGAAGCGACCCGCGCCCACGGTCCCACTTCACCGCCGAAATATCTGCCCGTCGTCAGCTTGTTAATGCCATCAAACAGCATGTAACCGCCCTCGAGGAGAGCAATCGCCAAGATCCACCTCACATGTGATTTCTTCATCAATAGTCTTCGCTAGCGCGAGCATGGATAATTGTCTCTTACACCCACAATGCGTTGGAGCACTCTCTTTGTCCCCACTCTGCGTGAAGTCCCCGCGGAAGCAGAAGTCATTAGCCATCAACTCCTTCTACGCGCCGGCTATATACGCCAGTTGGCCGCCGGCATTTATAACTACCTGCATCTGGCACAACGCTCTCTCCTGAAGATTCAGGGGATTGTGCGCGAAGAGATGAATGCCATTGGCGGCCAGGAGATCCTGTTGCCCGCTCTCAATCCCGCGGAGCTCTGGCAGGAATCGGGCCGCTATGAAGTCATGGGCGACAACTTGTTCCGCCTCCAGGATCGCTTCGGCCGCGACATGTGCCTCGCGATGACGCATGAAGAAGTTGTCACGTCCATCGCTCGAGGCGAACTTAGAAGCTACAAGCAACTGCCCCAGATCTGGTATCAGATTCAAACCAAGTTTCGCGACGAGCCCCGTCCAAAATCGGGCCTACTCCGAGTCCGCCAGTTCATCATGAAGGACTCCTACACGTTCGACATCGATGCCGGCGCCCTTGATGTTGCTTACGACAAACACTACGCCGCCTATCGCAGGATTTTCGATCGCTGTGGCCTGGAGTATGTCGCCGTAGAAGCACACTCGGGCGCAATGGGCGGAAGTCAATCGCACGAATTCATGGTCCGCTCGGAAGCGGGCGAAGACTTCGTGGTGCATTGCACGGGCTGCGGCTATGCGGCCAATTTGGAAAAGGCCATTTCAAAACCCACCGAGCCTTCGCTCCCCGATCCCGAAGGCGATCTAACGCCTGAAGAGTTTCATACGCCGGGGTTCAAAACCATCGCTGACATCTCCGGTTTCCCCACGCTGCCCGAAACTTCGAAAATGAAGAGCCTGGTGATGGTAGCGGACAACCAACCCGTGCTGGTGATGATGCGTGGCGATCATCAACTCAGCGAAACCAAGTTGGGCTCGCTGCTGAACGCAACCGAGTTGCGAACCGCCCATCCACACGAAATTACCGCCTGGTTCGGTGCCGGCGCCGGCTCGCTTGGTCCTGTGGGCGTCACGAACATGCGCGTTCTTGCAGACCAGGCGTTAGCGGGCCGCTGCAACATGATCGCCGGCGCGAATCGCGACGATTACCATCTGAAAAACGTCACGCCTAACGAGGATTTCAAAACCGAATTCTTCGATCTACGGCAAGTCGCACCTGGCGATGCGTGTCCGAACTGTGGCGGCACGCTTGAGATAAACAAAGCCATCGAGGTGGGCCACATTTTCAAGCTGGGCTACAAATACTCCGAGTCCATGGGATTGCGCGTGCTCGGCGAAGACGGCAAAGAGATCACGCCCATCATGGGGTCGTATGGAATTGGCATCGAGCGCATTCTCACCTGCGCGATTGAGCTATATCACGACAAGGACGGCATGATGTTGCCCGCTTCCATCGCGCCGTTCACGGTGGTGATTACGCCCGTGAACTACGGTGACGCGCTGCAACGCGAAGCGGCTGACCTGCTCTATGCGGATTTGGCGAAGGCCGGCATCGATGCGCTGCTGGACGATCGCGATGAGCGGCCAGGCGTCAAGTTCAAAGATGCCGATCTGATTGGGATTCCGTATCGCATCACCATCGGCAAAAAGCTCGCTCAAGGCAACGTGGAATTTCTGGACCGGCGCACGCGCGCTTCGCAGGAAGTCTTGCTCTCCGGCGCGCTTGAGCATCTGCAGCAAAAGCTCGCCCACGCTCTACCCTTAGGATGACGGAAAACCCCCCGCGCCTGACAACGCCGGGCTCCTCCTTCAGTGTTGCCCTTCTTAAGCAGGTCTCAGCACTCCAAGTACTAAACCGGTACCTTAGATTGCTCCGGGGCACATCTTAGATACAGTGCAGTTACGGGGAAGAAAAAGTTCGATGAAGAAAATGAGCAAGGTTGGATTATTTGCAGTTCTTGCGTTAGCACTGTGCGTTGGATTAACAAGCTGTAATAGAAGCGCAGATCAACCAGTGGCGCAGCAACAACAGCTAGCGCCAGAACAGAGTTCAGATCCGGCGCAAGCCAATCTCGCAGCTGCTGGACAGCAACCTCTTGCACCGGCCCCGGTACAACGGGCTGCCGCTCCCACGCGCTCAGCGCCCGCACAACAGGCCCAGAGTTCCTATCCGCCTCAATCCTCATACGAGCCCGAGCCTGCGCCCCAGCCCGCGTACGGGAACTACGATCAGGGTTACGACGGGCGCTACACCTATGACACGGACGATAGTGGTGCCGGTGAGCCAGCAATGGAGGCAGAACAACCGCCGCCGCCCCTTCCCGAATACGACCAGCCCGAATGTCCCGGCGAAGACTATTTATGGACACCCGGCTACTGGGCCTGGGATGGCGAAGGCTACAACTGGGTCGAGGGC
>CAXUCT010000085.1:0-3037 GCA_964249415.1 uncultured Bryobacteraceae bacterium
GCCATCCCCAGCACGCACATACTCATCCCGTATTTGGCAATCGTGTAAGCCAAGTGCGGCGCGAACCATTTTGCTTCGATGGATAGCGGCGGCGCCAACGTCAGAATATGCGGATGGTCGGCCTGCATCAGGTGGGGAAGGCAGTGCTGCGACGCGAGGAAGGTGCCGCGAACATTGACGCCCATCATCAGATCGAAACGCTTCGCCGGTGTGTCGAGCGTCTTAGTCAGGCTGATCGCGCTGGCATTGTTAATCAGAATATCGATATAGCCAAATTGCCGCACCGTTTCCGATACTGCGCGAGCGATCTGATCTTCGAAACGGAGATCGACTACCAACGGCAATGCCCTTCCGCCTTCGGCTTCGATACTAGCGGCTGCGGTATAAATAGTTCCCGGAAGTTTCGGATTCGGCTCGCACGTTTTGGCGGCAACGGTTATATTTGCCCCGTCTCTGGCAGCGCGCAGCGCGATCGCTAAGCCAATTCCGCGGCTTGCTCCCGTAATGAACAATGTCTTGCCAGCGAGACCTGCCATCTGCCTAGGCCAGCAGCAAAGCTTCGCTCGCTAGCGAGCGAACCGCTCGGTCCAGCGTCACCAATTGCATATCCGCCGCGCGGGCAAACGCAACCAGATAGGCGTCGGTCCAGATCTTCGGAGCGGGACGATCCTGCGTGGTCACTTTTCGCCACTCCTGCTCCAGCGTGAAGGGCTCTGGCGAAAATTGAATTCGTTCATCGGCCAGGATAGTTTGATAAGTTCGCCACGCCTCTCGCGATGACAGCACATCACTCCCCATCACGGATGTGTGGGTGAGAAGCCGCAACAATCCAATTTGAGTTACGCGGCAAAAAACCACCTCACCAGACTGGATGGAATTCAGCCAACTACCGCAGATTGGTGCATGAACGTGACGTTGTGAGGCTAATGCGAGCCAGACATTAACGTCAGGCAGAAAGATCATCGATCTCGGCATTTGTGAGATTCAGGCTGCCGGGCTCCTGAGACTTGAGCAGCGGGAACCTTAGCCTCCTGCCCGTTTTTCGTTCCGTCTTTCGGATCTCTTCTTCCACCGCAGTGCGTATGACTGTTTTCAGCGAACTTCCCCGTGTCGCGGCCACTGCTTTTAATTCCCGGAACAGTTGATCGGGCAGATCGACGGTCGTGCGCATAAAAGCATATTAGCATATTGGTTACAGGCTTGTAAGCGGACTCAAATATTGTGGACACCGGCACTCTGATCTTCTGGTAATCGCCGGATTTCGGCTTCTCATTAAGACGGCCAGACGCTGCTCTAATGATCTTGCTTTTCGTAGCAGTTCGGCAACGGACCCGGTCAGCGATTCCAGACGTTCCTGTTCCGGCGATGGCATTAGAACCATGCTATTCTGACGCCAGCCAGTCTCCCCGGAATGCGTGTGCGTGGCGTGCTTTTGGCTCTTCCCAGCTTGTTGCTATTGAGCGCGCTGTCGGCCACGCTTCCATTGCCTGATCCGGAAAGCCTTCCCGGCGATCCTTCGGCCGTGGGAAAACGCACATCGCGTGAGCAGCAAGAGCCCGGCCGTTTTCGCGAATATCCGGCCTGGGAGTATAGCGATTACCCGATTCCCCCTGACTACGGCGTGCAGGGCGAATGGGCGTTCGCGCGCTTCATGTATCGAGCGGTGCCGACGCGACGCGGCCGTCTAAATAATTGGACTATCGACTATCCCCGATCTGACCGGCACCTTTCTGCTGCTGTCCGGCGTCTTACGCTCATACAGGCACGTTCGGTAGAAGAGCCGGTGGCTGCGGAAGATGAGGATGACATCTACAACTGGCCCTGGCTGTATGCAGTGGAAGTGGGGCACTGGGATCTGACGGATTTGCAGGCGTCGAAGCTGAGAGATTTTCTTGAGCGCGGGGGATTTTTCATGTGTGACGATTTTCACGGCACGGTGGAGTGGCAAACCTTCGTTGCCGGCATGAAGAAGGTTTTTCCGCAGCGCGAGATCGTGAATTTGCCTAGCAGCGATCCTATTTTTCACACGGTGTACGACTTAGATAGTCGCTATCAAGTACCGGGCGAGCAGTTCGTTTATACGCACCAGCGGTTTGAAAAAGACGGGTTCAATGCGAGGTGGCGGGGCATCTACGACGATAAAGGCCGGGTAATGGTGGCGATTTGTCACAACATGGATTTGGGCGACTCGTGGGAGCATGCGGATAATCCCCTGTATCCGGAGCAGTACTCGGCGCTCGGCTTTCGCATTGGCGTGAACTACCTCGTGTATTCGATGACGCACTAGCGGCGTTGGTTTGCATGTTCGAATTCCTCTTCAAATATCCGGCGGCCGTATTTCGGAAGGGGACCTTCGTGTTGTCGGGAGGTTGGCCGGCATGGACGTTGTTTGAGGGGATGATCGCCGCATCAGCCGTGGTTGCGTGGAGTCTCTGGGGCACGCGCGCGAAGCCGAATCCTATAATACGCGGCGGGAGGGCGGTCGTGTTATGGCTGATGCAGTCGGCAGCGATTGCGCTGTTTTTACTTTTGTTGTGGGAGCCGGCCATCAGCGTGACGATGCTGAAACCGCAGCAAAATTTCGTAGCGGTGGTGGTGGATGACAGCAAAAGCATGAGCGTGAACGAGAGCGGCACCTCGCGCGAGGAGCAGGCGCTCAGGCTGCTGAATTCGGGGCTGCTGGAACGGCTTCGTACGCGCTTTCAGGTGCGGCTCTACACCGTGGGAAATGGCGTGAATCGTATTCAGGACACGAAGGGCGTGAAAGCCCTGGAAGCATCAACGCAGCTGGGCAAGGGATTGCGTCAGCTAGCAGATGAAGCGGCGACGCTGCCCATTGGAGCCGTGGTCCTGGTAAGTGATGGGGCGGATAATACGGGCGGAGTAGATCTGGATACACTGGCGGAGATCCGGCGCAGGCGGCTTCCGGTGAATACGATTGGTATTGGACGTGAACAGATAGCGAATGATGTTGAGCTGGACGGGCTGGAGGTGCCGGAGAAGGCGTTGGTCGGGTCGAGGCTGCGGGCCCAGGTGA
>CAXUCT010000085.1:3047-5720 GCA_964249415.1 uncultured Bryobacteraceae bacterium
ACCGGCGGCGGAGCAATTGTGGCTACGCGAGACATCAGGCTGAAGGATGGCCCGGAGCAGGTGGAAGCGATTGAGTTCAGCGCCGGTAAGGCCGGTATCGAGAATCTGCGAGCGCGGATTGATTCGCTTCCCGGCGAGGAAAGTGCCGGCAACAATCAACTGACGCGAGTGCTGTCGGTGGACGATCGCAAGAGGCGCATCCTTTATATAGAGGGGGAGCCGCGTTGGGAGTACAAGTTCATGCGGCGGGCGGCAGAAGACGATCCGGCTTTGGAGATCACCTCCATGTTGCGGACCACGCAGAACAAGATTTATCGCCAAGGCATCGCGACCCCGAACGAGCTGGCCGATGGGTTTCCGAGCAAAGCGGAAGAGCTGTTCGAGTATCAGGGCATTGTTCTGGGGAGCGTGGAATCCGCGTACTTTACCCTAACGCAGCAGCAGCTCATCAAGGATTTCGTGGATCGACGAGGCGGTGGCCTGCTGTTTGAAGGCGGCCGATGGGCGCTAGGAGACGGCGGGTATAACGTGCCGCCGTTTGCGGAATTGCTGCCGGTGATTTTGCCGCAACGCAAGGACACGTTTCAACGGAGTTTTGTGGCGGCTGAGTTGACGGAAGCGGGCAAGAACAGTTTAGTCTGCCGCATTGAGGACGATCCGGAGAAGAGCGTTCAGCACTGGGAAGGGCTTCCTTATTTAGCCAACTATCAGGACCCCGGAACACCAAAGCCCGGCGCAGTGGTTCTGGCGCGGGTGGATGCAAGCGGCACGCGCCTACCTTTGCTGATAACGGAGAATTATGGGCGCGGGCGGACGGCCGTTTTCGCCACCAGCGGGAGCTGGCGTTGGCGCATGCAACAACCGGTGGAGGACCAGAGTCAACCAACGTTTTGGCGTCAACTGTTGCGCTCGGTGGTGAGCGCTACGCCATCGAATGTGGTGGCGAGCACGCCCGACCCGCATTTGGAAGACGACGGCCGGATTGAGTTACGAGCGGAAGTGCGCGACAGGACCTATCTGCCGGCGGGCGATGCAGAAGTGACGGCGCGAATTATTGGGCCGGATGGATCTGCGCAAGACGTGCCGCTGCGTGCCGAACCTTTGACACAAGGGATGTATACGGCAACGTGGAACGCAGCGGAGACGGGCTCCTATATAGCGGAGGTGACCGCAAGGCGCGGGGCTGAGCAGATCGGAAAAGATGTACTAACGTTCCGGCGCGAAGATGGCGCGGCCGAAAACTTTCATCGGGAACAGAATCGGGAACTGCTGGAGAAACTGGCGGATGAGACAGGCGGGCGATATTACAGGCCTGCGGACGCTAAGCGCCTACCCGATGAAATTTCGTATTCCGAAGCGGGCATCACTTCGCGCGAGGTGAAAGAGCTGTGGAATGTGCCGGCGGTGTTTCTTCTGATTCTAATATTGAAATCAGCGGAGTGGCTGCTGCGCCGGAAGTGGGGCGTTGTTTGATCCGCTTGGCCGGCATGGTTTGCGTGTCATTTTTGCTGGCGGCGAGCTCGGCGCGTTCCGCCGCCTATTACGTTACACTCGCGGGTCTCGGCGGTACGCCCGATTACGAGATGCAGTTTGCCAAATGGGCCACGGAACTAGACCAGGAGTTGCGTATGAATGGCCCGGCCGCGCGTGTCGTGACGCTCAGTGGGGCGAGCGCGACGCGTAGGGGCGTCGAGCAGGCGTTATTGCAGGCCGCCCGTGATGTGAAGCCTGAGGATGCGTTCGCGCTGCTCCTGATTGGTCATGGCACATTTGATGGTTCGGATTACAAGTTCAATCTGCCGGGGCCGGATTTGACGGCAGGCGAGCTAGCATCTGCTCTGAACCGCATTCCGGCGCGGCGGCAGCTTGTGGTGAACATGACGAGTTGCAGTGGAGCGTCCCTGCCAGCACTGGCGCGCAAGGATCGAATTGTGATTACGGCGACCAAGTCTGGCACTGAGAAAAATGCGCCTGTGTTCGCCCGCTATTGGGTGGATGCGCTGCGTGATCCGGCGGCGGATACAGATAAGAACGGCACGGTTTCGGCGCTGGAAGCTTTTACGTATGCGCAGCGCAAAACGGCCGCTTATTTCGAATCAGAAAAGCTGCTGGCAACGGAGCACGCGACCATGAACGATAGTGGGACCGTTAACACGGCGCGAGAGGCGAGGGCTGAGAACGGGCGAGCGCTGCTAGCGTCGGCTTTTCCGGTTTTACGCCCGCAAGTAGATACCGAGACGAGCGCTTCTCCTGAGAAGCAGCGGCTGATTGTAAGGAAGGAGCAGTTGGAGGCCAAGATCGATAGGCTGAAGTATGAGAAGGCAGCTATGCCGGCGAATGAATACAAACAGCAGTTAACCGCACTGCTGCTGGACTTGGCGCGAACACAGGCGGAGATTGATCGGTGACGCGGTTGGCGCTTCTGATCGCATGGGGATGGTGTATAGCGTCTCCGGCGGCGACACTTGACGAGTGCCGCGCGCTTCGCCACCACGGACATCTTGCGGAAGCACGCGCCTGCTTTACGGATCTGCTGCGGGACGAAAACTCATTCAATCGCGCGGAGGCGTATTGGGGGTTGGGCCGGTACGATGAATCGAACACGGAGTTCCGGACGGCTGTTAAAGAGCGACCAAAATCGGCGGAAGTCAGGACCGAATGGGGTCGCATGTA
>CAXUCT010000085.1:5730-10545 GCA_964249415.1 uncultured Bryobacteraceae bacterium
TGACCGCAACTTCGCACCCGCCTATCTCGTTTTGTCGCGGGTCGCGGCAGAAGGGTACGACAAGAAGGCGGTGGAGTTTGCCCACAAGGCACTCGACTGTGATCCCAAATTGACAGAGGCTCACGAGTTTTTGGCGCGCCTGGCGCTAGAAGACGGAGACACGAAGCTCGCCACAAACGAAGCGCAAAAGGCTTTGGCGAAATCGGGGGAGGCGCTGGATGCACTATCGATCCTTGCATCAATCGATTGGCTGAACGGAAAGACGTCATCCGAGTGGATGGACCACATCTTGAAACTCAACGCCAGATACGGGGAGGCGTACTCGACAGGAGGACACTTTTTCGAGGTTAACCGCCGTTACAAGGAAGCAATCGAGAGCTATCGGAACGCGCTTGATCTCAACCCGGATCTGCTGGCGACGCGTTCGCAACTTGGCTTAAATCTGATGCGCCTGGGAAACTAGGAAGAGGCGAAGCAGCAGTTGTCACGCTGCTTTGACGCGCATTACCGGGACGCCCAGACCGTGAATGGATTGAGACTGCTGGACACTCTCCACAATTACGAATTTCTGAAAACGGGCAACAGCGAAGTCATGCTGAGCAAGAAAGAGGCAAAGCTGCTGGGTCCCTATATTCAACCGGAACTAGAGCGCGCGATTGCGACGTACGAACGCAAATACAAGATGAAGTTGCCGGGACCGGTGCGGCTGGAAGTCTATCCGAACCACGAGGATTTCATTGTGCGAACGCTGGGTCTTCCGGGGCAAGGCGGCCTTTTAGGCGTGACTTTTGGACTAGTTGTGGCGACGGACAGCCCTTCGGCGCGGCCTCCGGGCGAGTTTAATTGGGCAAGCACAATGTGGCACGAATTGAGCCATGTGTACGTGTTGACGGCGACGAATCATTTGGTTCCGCGCTGGTTTACAGAGGGGTTGGCGGTGCACGAAGAGGGCGCCGCATCACCGGATTGGGGCGACCGCATGACTCCCGAAATCGTGACTGCGTTGAAGGCAAAGAAATTGCTGCCAGTGTTAGAACTGGATCGCGGTTTCGTGCGTCCCGAGTATGCAAGCCAAGTGATCGTATCGTATTTTGAGGCCGGTAAGATGTGCGATTACATCGCTCAAAAATGGGGAGACGATTCCATTCTCGGCATGATTCATTCTTATGCGGCGCGGAAGACTACGGCGGAGGCCATTGAAGAGAATCTGCATGAATCTCCTGCGGCTTTCGATCGCGATTTCTCGGCGTGGCTCGATCATCAGACAGGCAATACGGTGCTGGATTTCGACCAATGGAAGCAGGGCATGAGAACTCTGCGAGCGGATGTGCAGGAAGGTCAACGTGACGAAGCAATTCGCGAAGGTTTGGCGATACGCGATTACTACCCGGACTACGTGGGTAGCGAAAGCGACTACGAGCTCATAGCTGAAGCTTACATCGGGAAGAATGATAAGGCCGCCGCTATTGCGGATCTCGAAAAATACCGCGACGCGGGCGGAACGAACGTGGAAACACTGAAGAAGCTGGCGCGGCTGGAACAGGGATCGAGACAGGTAGCGCAAGCCCGGAACACGCTCAAGAAGCTGAATTACGTCTATCCGGAAGACGAAGAAATTCATCGGCGCCTGGGAGGCCTGTTATTCGATAGCGGAGATGCGGGCGGAGCGGTGCGCGAGTATGAGGCGGCTTTAGTGTTGAAGCCGTCGGACGCGGCGGAATCGCATTATGATTTGGCTAAAGCTTTACGTGCGGCGCATCGGCTAGAAGAAGCGAAAGATCAAGTACTGATGTCGCTGGAGGCTGCTCCGGATTACAAGCCAGCCCAGCAACTTCTCCTGCAACTGAGCCAATAAACATGTCCACTACCATCAGCAGTGCGTCCGCGGTCGAGACGGCCGAGATAAAAGACCGGGTGAAACGGTTTCGAGAGGTGCAGGCTGCAATCGGGAGCGAAGTACGCAAAGTCATCGTCGGGCAAGAAGAGGTACTTGAACACGTGCTGGTGGCGCTGTTCGTCGGCGGCCATTGCATGTTGACGGGCCTACCGGGTACGGCGAAGACGCTGCTGGTGCGCACGATTGCGCAAACTTTAGGGTTGAAGTTCAACCGGATTCAGTTCACGCCCGACTTGATGCCGTCCGATATCACGGGAACGGACATCATTGAGGAAGATGCCTCAACAGGACATCGCAAGTGGACGTTTGTGCCGGGTCCGATTTTCTCGAACGTGCTGCTAGCGGACGAGATCAACCGCACGCCTCCGAAGACGCAAGCGGCGCTGCTCGAGGCAATGCAGGAGTCTTGCTGCACCGTGCGCGGGCATCAGTATCGCATCGAATCTCCGTTTTTTGTATTGGCAACGCAGAATCCCATTGAGCTTGAGGGGACCTATCCGCTGCCCGAAGCACAGCTCGACCGCTTTCTCTTTAACACGGTGCTGGGTTACTTAAGCGCGCAAGATGAGTTGAAGGTTGTGGACCGGACCACCACCACAAATCAGCCGCAAGTGGAGGTAGTTACAAACGCCGAGGAGATTCGCGGCATCCAGCAGTTGGTTCGCATGACACCGGTGGCGGAATCGGTAGCACAGTATGCGGTAGAGCTGGTGCGGGCGACTCGTCCGAAAGAAGGTTCGGCGCCCGATTTTGTCAAGAAGTATGTCAACTTCGGAGCGAGCGTGCGGGCGGCGCAGTTCCTGGTGCTGGCGGCGAAGGCGCGCTCGCTAATGCTGGGCCGGTTCCACGTTTCCTATGACGACATTCGCGCGCTGGTGATTCCGGTGATGCGCCATCGCGTGCTGTTGAATTTTCACGCCGAGTCCGACCGGCTTACGACGGATGACATCCTGCGAGAGTTGCTCGATTGGAAGCCGGCGCCGCGCAGCTAAAAGACTCAGCCGTTCCATCGACCAAGAAGTAAACCAAGTGCCGGTTGAAGCCACAAACCGCTTTCTTGATCCTGCTGTTCTCGCGCAGATCTCAAGCCTTGATCTCATTGCAAAGACGGTAGTGGACGGGTTCGTGGCCGGCTTGCATCGCTCGCCCGATTTTGGCTTCAGCCAAGAGTTCGCCGAATACCGGTCTTACACGCCGGGAGACGATTTGCGGCACGTAGATTGGAACGTTTTCGCGCGAACGGAACGGGCGTATCTGAAGCGCTATCGCGGCGAGACGAATACCAGCCTGGTAGTCATGCTGGATGCAAGCGCGAGCATGGGTTTTCAGTCTAGCGCCGTGACGAAGTTCGACTACTCGAAGTACCTGGCATCGGCTTTGGTTTACCTGGCCCACCTGCAAAGGGACAGCGCTGGGCTGATTGTCTTTGACGATAAGGTTGCGAACTTCGTGCCTCCGTCTACGCGGCAGGGTCAGTTGATGCGGCTGCTGCATGGAATCGATCATGCGCGGCTGGGTCAGCGCACCGATTTTGCACGTCCGTTCCTGGAGTTGCAACAGTTTCTGAAACGGCGTGGAATCACGGTGGTAATCTCTGACTTCTTCGAAGACCCCGAGAAGATCATTCGAACGATGGAGCCGTTGCGTTTCCGGGGAAATGAGCTGGTTTTGTTTCACGTTCTTGATCCGAAGGAGTTAGAGCCGGCGCTCGGGGAGGCCGCGCTGCTGCTGGATATGGAGACCGGAGAAGCAATGGAGGCATCGCCCGATTACGCGCAACAGGAGTACCGGCAAAAAGTGGGCGAACACATTCAGAGCCTGCGTGCAAAGGCCCAAGGCGCGGGAATCGATTACTTTTTGCTGCGTACCGACTTGCCGCTTGATGGTGCGTTACGCGAATATTTCACCCTTCGCGAAGGGCGTTTGTAATGGGGTTTCTCGCTCCATGGTTTTTGGCTGGGATCACTGCGGCGGCGCTGCCGTTTTGGCTGCACTTACTGCGGCAGTATAAGCGCACTCCTCAACCATTTAGCTCGTTAATGTTCTTTGAACGCCGCGTGCAGAGTTCCGTCAAGCACAAGCGCTTACGCTATTTGGCCTTGCTGAGTCTGCGGTTAGCGGTCATTCTGCTGTTGGCACTCGCGTTTGCGAATCCGTTTGTGAATGAGACGGCTGCATCGGCGCGCGGCCGCAAGCTGACGGTGATCGCGGTGGACCGGTCATTCAGCATGCGTTACGGCGATCGTTTACAGCAGGCGAAGGCAGAAGCGCATCGCATCGTGGCGGCGCTGGGGCCTCGTGATTTCGTGCAAGTGATGGCGCTCGACTCGCGCATTGAAAATTTGACTCAGCCGGACACCGATAGACAGCAATTAGCAGCAGCTATTGCTTCCATTTCACCAACTGATGGCGCAAGCTCGTTCGGCGAGTTCGCTCGGGCATCGCGCGTAATGGATCAGACGATGAATCAGGCTGCTGCGATGCAGTTTGAGGTTCATTTGATCAGCGATATGCAGGAGACGTCGATGCCGGCCGGGAGCTTTCGCGAATTGCAACTAGGACCGCATACCTCGCTTGCGCTTCACACGATCGGCCGGAGTGGCACGCCCAACTGGGCCGTGGAAACGGTTACCGCTTCTCCGCGCGTTTACGGGTCGAAGAATACGCGCCTGACCGCGACGATTGCCGGATGGACAACTGAGGCCGTGACGAAGAAAGTCTCACTGCTGCTGGATGACAAGGTGCTCGCATCAAAGGATGTGGCAGTACCTGCGAATGGCCGGGCCGAGGTGGAGTTTCTCGGCTTTGAAGTGCCTTTTGGCTCTCATCGAGGACAGGTTCGCCTGGAGCCACACGACCTTCTGCCGAACGACGATGCGTTTCCATTTTCGGTAGAGCGCTCCGATGCGCGCCAGGTT
>CAXUCT010000085.1:10555-11823 GCA_964249415.1 uncultured Bryobacteraceae bacterium
CAAGGCCGCGCTGGACTCTGCATCGGATACCGGTTTGACGGTGCAGGCGAGCCCTCTGGAGCGCGCGGATGGCATCGATTTCGCTAAGTACGCGTTTGTTGTTTTAAGCGATGTGGGAGATCCCGGCGGAAAGATTGCGCAGGCTCTGTGTGGATACGTTTCGCGGGGAGGCGCGGTACTCATCGCGCTGGGACCGAACAATGCATTAGCGGGACGCGTGCCGCTCTCGCGCGACCGCATTGCGGAAGTTCGCGAGACGCAAGGCGCCGGTTTTGTCGATGGCCAAAATGCGGCGCTCGCTGGCGCCGGGCGCTTCGAGAATGTACAGTTTTTAGCGACGGCCCGGCTAAATCCCAAGCCGAATGCGCACGTGCTCGCAAAACTAGAGGATGGGTCGCCGTTGCTCACAGAGGAGCAGATGGGAGAGGGGCGCGCGCTGATTTTCTCCTCCACACTCGATAATTCGACGAACGACTTCCCGTTACACGCCTCTTTTTTGCCATTCGTTGCGCAGACCGCGCGATATTTGGCTGGATCGGCAGACACTCCGGCGAGCGTTGTTTCGGGTACGCCGGTCGCGTTGAGGCGGACCCACGATCCGGGGACAGCGGCCGACGTGATCGCGCCGGATGGGAGACACGCGCTTTCACTTGCCGAGGCGACAAAGGCCGTGAGCTTCGACCTGGTGCAAAACGGATTTTATGAAGTGCAACCCGCGGATGGACGGCGGCTGCTGATGGCGGTACACGCAGATCGTCGCGAATCGGATCTAACGCCCATCCCGGCTGAGACGCTCGAATTGTGGAGCCATACTGGAAGTGCGTCCCAGCAAAGGGTGGGCAACGGAGCGGCTCGACAAGCTGAGCAGCAAACGCGGCCACGAAGTCTTTGGCGGTACTTCTTGACGCTACTGTTGGCGGCGGGAGTGGCGGAATCCGTCTTTGCAACTCGCTACTTAAGAGAAGAAAGGCAGACGGCATGACAGCGCTTGAACAACTGAACGGGTATTTACGGCGCCTGGAACTGCGTCTGCGGCTCCTTACGATTTCCCGCGGAGTAGCGATCACCGCTTCGCTCGCTTTGGCGCTGACGGTTTTAATGGTGTTCGTCAGCAACAGGTATCAATTCGCTTACCGCGTGGTGCTTGCAACGCGCATTGTTCTTTACTTAGAGCTTGCGGCAGCGGTTTCGTTAGCGCTGCTCATTCCGCTGTTGAACATTAACCGCCGGCGGGTAACGCGGCTGGCCGAAAGGTGGGTTCCAGGGCT
>CAXUCT010000085.1:11833-13161 GCA_964249415.1 uncultured Bryobacteraceae bacterium
TCCAGGGCTCGAAGAACGCCTGCTTACCGTGACGGAACGGCCCGATCCTGCGAACCCCTTTACGGAACTGGTCGCAGAGGATGCATTGCGCGTGACGCGGGCACGCCAGCCGGAACAGCTGGCGTCCGCGCGTTCTCTTTTCGCGCTGTTTGGGACGGGCCTCGCTGCGGTAGCTGCCCTATTGTGGCTGATCGCGGCGGGTCCCGGTTACTGGGGATACGGCGCTTCCCTGCTCTGGACCGGTCATTCGAACACGGGTATGCGGCCGCTGTACGAGGTGGCGGTACAGCCGGGGAATAAAACCATCCGGCGCAAATCCGACCAGCTTGTAACCGCGCAGACGTTCGGCTTTTCGCCGGGCAAAGTGACTCTATACGCGAAGTCTGGAGGAGCATTGAAATGGGAACAGACCACCATGCAGTCCAAGGCGGATGGCAGCGGATACCAGTTTCTGTTTGCCGGGCTGTCGGACTCGGTTGAGTATTACGTCCAGGCGGATGCAGCACAATCGAAGCACTTCACTATTGGCGTGAAAGACCTTCCAGGCGTGAAGCGTGTTCGGGTGGCGCTGCATTTCCCTTTGGGCTTGGGCTTGCAAGATCTTTCGGAAGATCCGGGCGGCGACGTGCGGGCAGTGCAAGGCACCGACGCTGAAATTTCCGTTCTCACGGACCGGCCGCTGGAGCATGGGGCGTTGGTGATGGACGATGGCGCGCGCGTGGAGCTCGCACCGGGGGATGGAAATTGGCTAACCGCTCATCTGCATGTCCAGAAGGACAACTCTTACCATGTGGCAGCGCTAGACGGCGATGAGGCAGTACGTATCAGTGAGGACTACTTCATCGAAGCAAAAAAAGACGAGCCGCCATCGGTGAAGATTTTGAAGCCGGGCCGCGATCCGCGCGTGAGTCCTATCGAAGAAGTGCCGGTTACGGTAGAGGCGGCGGACGACTTTGGCGTGAAGAGCTTGGAGCTGCACTACTACGTGAATGGCGGCCCGGAGCAAACAGTGCCTCTCTCGAGTGGCAAAAGCGTGAAGGAAGCGGAAGGCAAAACGACTCTGGCCTTCGAGGGCTTCAAAGTTGTGCCAGGAGATGTAGTGAGCTTTTATGCGACCGCTCGCGACGCCAACACCACCGCGCAAAGCGATATGATTTTCGCGCAGGCGGAGCCATTCGACTTCAAGTTCAGCCAGTCGCAACAAGCGGGCGACATGGGCGGCGGCGGGATGGACAGCCAGGAAAACATCTCCGAGCGCCAGAAGCAGATCATTGCCGCGACGTTCAACCAGGTGCGAGCGGGGAGCCAGGGTCGAGCCGCCACGGATG
>CAXUCT010000086.1:0-304 GCA_964249415.1 uncultured Bryobacteraceae bacterium
TTGTCGCTGACGCGAAGGCCAACTCAGTTGCCCGAATTGCCGGCTCCGCATCCATGCAGTAACTGACTAGTCCCTCCGGGTGAAGATTTTTCCGGACCGCATCGGCAGCCATGCCCAGACCAACCAAATCGTTGCTCTCGAACATCTCAAGCGCTCGTTGTCGAGTAACCATGCACCAATCCCGCTAACCTGAAAAAGGTTTCGAGGCCCTGCTGCTCTCTCTGCCCCAACTCAAAACGTATATAGTGGTTCAAATATCGGCTGGCCAGCTCCCGGCTGATTCTGCGCCCCGCGTACTCCGTAT
>CAXUCT010000086.1:314-13160 GCA_964249415.1 uncultured Bryobacteraceae bacterium
GTCTTTGAGATGCGTCTTTCCAAACTCGTATGAACCGGTTGTGATCTGAGAAATAGCCTCGACTGGTAATCCGGGCTTTCCCGCCCACGCAGCAAATACCATGGGGCGTCCAGTCAGCTTCAGCCACTCCGCTCCCAAGTCCAGCCATTCGAATGGTAGTCTTTCCGGCTCGGCTCGTAGGGCAGGATCGCCGATAATCAGCGCTGCATCCGCTTCGGCCAGCATGCATTCGAGCACCGGCCGCTGCCGCGTAATCTTCGGATCTACCCCGAACCGCTCCCGTAGAATGATGCGCGCCAGTTCGACGGAAGTGCGGGAACTGAGGTCTGCCGCCACCGTACGCACTTGCGTCCAAGGAACCTTGGAGAACAGCAGAATACTGCGTACCGCGCCGGAGCAGGTGATTGCGACGCCGGGGACAATTTCCAAACCTTGCCGGGCGATCTCCGCCACAGGGACCAGGCCAAGATCAATTTCGTCGCGCTCCACTTGGGCGGCGCAGACAGATGGGATTGAGAATGCGAGCTGCACCTGTTCCTGCTCCCGGCCGTGCAGCATTCCCCACACTAGCGGAACGGTGTTCAGATAGCTCACCGCGCCGACACGGAAGATGGGAGAACCTTGTGGCAAGTTCCATTTTCTCAAACGCCCCGTTTATCGCCCCAAAGGTCTACATGAAGCCGAGGGCTATAGCGGTAGCCGCTCGCCTTACACGCTTCGGCAAGCCACAATCCTCTTTCTCGCAGCATCTCACGGTTAACTCCCTCCGGCATCAATACCACCCGTTCAGGCGGCGCCCCCAGCTCCGCTTGTATTCGGCGGATTTCCTGCAGATCTTCCCGCGCTGACACTACGAACTTCAGCTGGTATGGGTACTCCGTTATCAACCGCTTTAGAACGTCCGCTTGGTAACGCAACCGGTCATGTTGCGCAGCCCAGCGCCCCCCATCGCGCTCATGCGGCGTTGAGTTGGACAACTTCGGGCTAATGCTCATCAAGTCGCAGGCTACCGCGGCGAAAAAAGTGCCTGCTGTCTCCACCGTGACGTGCAGTCCCGCTTGGCGGAGCTTGCCTGTGAGTGGCACAATCTCCGGAGAGATCATCGGCTCGCCACCGGTGACCACCACATGCGAGGCAGGGAACTGCGCCACATCGCGGATAACTTCTTCGATGGCCATATTCCGGCCTTCCGGCTGCCAAGAAGTATAAGGCGTGTCGCACCACGTACAGCGTAAGTTGCAGCCGGAAGTCCGGACAAAGACCGACGGCACGCCCAGCAGGACGCCCTCGCCCTGGATGGAGTAGAAGATCTCGGCGATCTTCACAGCAGTAACGGATCGGCAATGCCCGCTTCTTCGAAGCCACGCTGCCGCAGAACGCAGGAATCGCAGCGGCCGCAGGGGCGCCCAGCTACATCGGGGTCGTAGCAGCTGTGGGTCAAGCCGAGATCCAGGCCCATAGCAGTTGCCTGGCGGACGATATCCGCCTTCGTCATGGTGATCAGAGGGGTGCGAATCGCAAGCCGCGTCCTGCCTTCCACGCCCGCCTTCGTTGCCAGATTGGCCATTGCCTCGAACGCGCGAATAAATTCGGGCCTGCAATCTGGGTATCCCGAGTAATCGATCGCGTTTACGCCCATGAAAACGTCGGAAGCCTCGACCACCTCCGCATACGCGAGCGCAAAGGAGAGAAAGATGGTATTCCGCGCCGGCACATAGGTCACGGGGATTCCACCCGCCATCTGATCCTCCGCTCTATTTTTTGGCACCTCCATGTCGCTGGTAAGCGCAGACCCGCCAAACAGGCGCAAGTCGATGTGGACTATCTTGTGCTCCTTTGCATGCATCTCTTTTGCGATCCGGGTGGCTGCGTCCAGTTCCACGCGGTGCCGCTGTCCGTAGTCGAAGGAAAGACAATAACATTCGAAACCATCCTGCTGAGCGATGGCCAGAGAAGTCGTTGAATCCAGGCCGCCGCTCAACAGGCAAATCGCGCGTTTACTTGGTCCCATCATGTTCCGCTTTCGTCGCGGGCCTCTGTTACCATCGCGTCCAACTCGCCGCGATGCAGCCGGATCCGCACCTGCTCACCGGCGGACGCTTCCGCGGCCGAGCGCAGAATTCGCCTTTCGCCGTTCTCCACAATCGCGTATCCACGGGCCAGCACTGCCAAAGGGCTGAGCTGCGTGAGATGCGCCTGGAGGGAATCGTAGCGCTGCCGTCCCTGCCACACTCCGCTGCGAACGCACTTCTTCAGCGCTTCTTCGAGCAGAGCTTGCCTGTGGCGGATGCGCGCGAATCGCAGCCGCAAGTCTGTCGCCTCCAGACGGCGGCTGAGTTCCCGCAGTTGCCTGTGCCGCGTTTCGAGCAAGCGGCGCTCCAGGCGGCGCAATTGAAAATCAAAATCGTCCAGCCGCTGTGCCCGCCTCGTTAAGCTGCGATGCAACACCGTGACGGCCCGCTGCGCTCCGCGTTGCTGAAGATCGCGCGCGCAGATCAGCATTCGATACCGCATCCCTTGTGTGGCTTTGGCGAGATACCCATCAACTTGTTCAACCAAGCTGTCCCGAGTGCAGATGACTACCTCCGCGGCCGCCGAAGGCGTGGGAGCACGGCAATCGGCCACGAAATCGGCAATCGTGAAATCCGTCTCATGGCCCACGGCGGAGATGACCGGGACTCGCGAAGCCGCTATTGCACGCGCCACCGCCTCCTCGTTAAAGGTCCAAAGATCTTCGAGCGAACCGCCGCCTCGCGCCACAATCACCACTTCCGCCCAATCGCTCCGGCTGAAGTGGGCGATCGCATGGCAGACCTGCGCGACGGAGCCCTCGCCCTGCACCTGAGCCGGAAACAGCCGGACATGGAGCCCTGGAAAGCGCCTCTCAAGCACGTGCAAAATGTCACTGATAACCGGTCCCCCCGGCGACGTTACTACGCCGATGCGCCGCGGAAATTTCGGCAGCGCGCGCTTTCGTGCAGCCTCAAACAGCCCTTCGGCGGCAAGCTTTTTCTTTAGTTGCTCGAATGCCACCTGCAGCGCACCAGCTCCCTGCGGCTCTAGCAGCTCGACAATGAGCTGGTATTCGCCTCGAGCCTCATAGACTTCAAGGTTTCCGCGCGCTAGAACCGCCAGCCCATCTTGCGGCTTGAACTTCGCAAACCGCGCTGCCCCTTTGAACAGGGCGCATTTTATTTGACTCTGCTCGTCCTTGAGCGAGAAGTAGTAGTGCCCGCTCGAAGCTGCCCGGCAGCCTGATATCTCACCTGCCACCCAGATGCTGCGAAACTGCCGTTCGAACAGGCTCTGTACTTCCGCGTTCAGTTCACTTACGCCAAACACGCGCCGCTCGGTTCCGAGCGAAAGCTTCATCTGTCCCACGTCGTTTAATGCTCTTGCCGGCATGTCTTCCTACCAGTTTCGCGCGTGCCTTCCCGGCCGCTTAAGGAGTGCTATAGATAGTGTTTCACCCGACCCTCATGACCCCACAAGAAGCTCTTGAGTTCGCGAAAAAGAACGATGCGCGGCAGATGGATTTGCGCTTTACTGATTTGCCCGGGCTTAACCAGCACATCTCCTATCCCATCAGCATGCTTGATGAGGGGTCTTTCGAAGACGGCTTCGGCATTGATGGATCGAGCATTCGGGGCTGGGCCGCCATTAACGAAAGCGACATGCTTATCATTCCGGACGCTTCCAGCGCCTTTATGGACCCGTTCGCCGAAACTCGTACAGTGGTGATGATCGGGGACATCATCGATCCGGTCACCCGCCAGCACTACGATCGCGATCCCCGCTGGATCGCTCAAAAAGCCGAACTGCATTTGAAGAACAGCGGTGTCGCCGACGTGGCTTACTTCGGCGCTGAAGCTGAGTTCTTCATTTTCGATAACGTGCGCTTTGATCAGAACGCTCACAGCGGGTTTTACTTCGTCGATGCGGAGGAAGGACGCTGGAACTCTGGCCGAGAAGAGAACAATCTCGGATATCGCCCGCGCTATAAGGAAGGGTACTTCCCGGTTCCTCCGACCGACCATTACCAAGACCTTCGCAGCGAGATGGTTACGACCATGCTTGAGTGCGGTCTTACCATCGAGTGCCATCATCACGAAGTTGCCACCGGCGGCCAGTGCGAAA
Organism: uncultured Bryobacteraceae bacterium; assembly: GCA_964249415.1. Classification (GTDB taxonomy): domain Bacteria; phylum Acidobacteriota; class Terriglobia; order Bryobacterales; family Bryobacteraceae; genus Bog-105. Next base: position 4,452 of record CAXUCT010000086.1, read on the forward strand.
TCGACCAGCGCTTCGACACGCTTGTGAAATCGGCGGATAACATGATGCTGTACAAGTACATCGTGCGCAACGTGGCTTACCAATACGGAAAGACGGTCACGTTCATGCCGAAGCCCCTGTTTGGCGACAACGGGAGTGGGATGCATACCCACCAGAGCCTGTGGGCAGGAGGCAAGCCGCTGTTTGCGGGGGACAATTACGCCGGATTGAGCCAGCTTGCCTTGTGGTACATCGGTGGCCTGCTGCGGCACGCACGCGCACTCTCCGCCATTATTGCGCCTACTACCAACAGTTACAAACGCTTGGTGCCGGGCTATGAGGCTCCTGTGAACTTAGCCTATTCACGGCGCAATCGCTCGGCTGCCGTGCGCATACCGATGTACTCGAATAGTCCCAAGGCGAAGCGTGTTGAATTCCGCCCGCCCGATCCAGCTTCCAATCCTTATCTGGCTTTCGCTGCCATGATGATGGCCGGCCTGGATGGAGTGGTCAATAAGATTGATCCCGGCGAGCCCCTTGATAAAGATATCTACGATCTTTCGCCGGAAGAAATGAAAAAGGTGCCGTCCATGCCGGCTTCGCTCGATGAAGCGCTGTCTTGTCTCGAAGAAGACCATACGTTCCTTACTAAGGGCGATGTCTTCTCAGAAGAGCTAATCGAGACCTTCGTTTCTTACAAGCGGAAGGCCGAAGCCGAGGCAGTCCGTTTACGGCCCCACCCTTACGAATTCGCCCTGTATTATGACATCTAAGGCGTGGGACGGTAGCTGCCCAACACTTTGAAGAAGCTGGTGCTTTCCTTCAGGTTTTCGATGGCTCTACTCAGGACATCATCCTCCTGGCAACCGACGACGTCAACGTAGAACAGATACTCCCAAGGACGGGCGCGCAAGGGCCTCGATTCAATCTTCGTTAAGTTAAGATCTCGCAGTGCAAAGCAGGCCATGGCCTTGAAAAGTACGCCGGGCGCGTTGACGGTCGAAAAGACAATGGATGTCTTCCAAGTTCCCGCTTTGTTCTTGCTGCGCGCGGAATGCTTGGATAAAAGAAAAAATCGCGTGAAGTTATCTCGATGATCTTCTATGTTCCGCCTGAGAATCTTCCCGCCGTAAATCGCGGCGGCATCTTCCGAGGCAACTGCTGCTGTTCCCAACGGCCTCTGCTCCTTGAGCATTTTTACACTGCCTGCGGTGTCGTAGAACGGGACAGGTTTAATGCGCGGATGCCGCTCAAAGAAGTTGCGGCACTGATTGAGGGCTACGGGATGCGAAAACGCTTCGTGAATGGCTCCAAAGCGCTGGTCTGGCAGTGCGATCAGATGATGCGCAATACGGATGCTCGTTTCGCCGATAATCGCGAGTTCATAATCGACTAAATGATCGTAATTCTCATGCACGCTTCCATGCAACGTATTTTCAATTGGAATAACGGCGTGGGTAACTGCGCCCCGATTCACTACCTCAAAGACTTCTTTGAACGACTCACAGGGGTGGACGGGAACGCTAGGACCCAGTAACTTGCGTGCTGCTGAAAAGCTAAAGGCCCCAAGCTCGCCCTGAAATGCCACCGCCTGACGAATCCGTTTAGCCATCGTACTTACTTGGCTTGCCTTTAAACCGGTCAGGAACTGATACGCCCTGCTTCCCCTTATTCAATGACATACAAGGCATTGGCTGCCCCATCCGGCTCCGCGGCTGACAGGCGCGATGCAAGACTCGGATATCCCCTAGCGTGGCGGATTGTCCACAATGCCATTTGTTCTGAAAACAGAACAATGGCGTCGCTGCCGTGTAGACTATTAAGAATCGCTGTCGAGAGTAGCGGACTTATTATAAATACGGTCATAAATAATGCATGATCCCGGGCATAAGCTCAGAGCAGCGCGCGAACGCCTTCAATTGCGGTACCGCGATGTAGAAGAGGCTAGTCAAGTTATAGCCACTCGCCGGGGAAACCACGAATTCTCGGTCGGTCTCAGCCGACTGGCCGACATTGAAAATAAGGGCACTGTCCCGTCAGTCTACCGCCTGTACTCGCTGTGCGCGATCTACAGGTTGGATTTCCACACTGTATTGCAATGGTACGGTATCGAGTTGGGGGAGCTGCCGGGCGAGTCCGCCAGCCTTTCGCTTGAGCACACCCACTTAGTTCCATTTCAAATCCCTGACACCACGCTAATCGACTTTCCCGCTGAGTTGGAACAAGAGAGCGACTTACGTCGTACCTCCTATCTGACCCGGCACATCCATCGGTGGGGTAAGTTGCCCATTGCGCTCCTGAATACACTTGATATGCGGCACCAGCGTTATGCGTTTGTCGGTACCGACGACTGGTCAATGTATCCGGTAATCTGGCCGGGTTCATTTCTGCAAATTGATGAGACGAAACGTCGCATCGCGAAAGACGGGTGGAGTCTTGAACACGAGCGCCCTATATACTTCATTGAACAAAGAAACGGCTTTCGCTGTGGTTGGTGTGCGGAGCGAAATGGCTTACTGATCGTGATGGCGCATGCCGCTTCCCAACTGCCCCCCGACGTATTTCGCTTTCCCGGTGAGGCCGATGTGATTGGGCAGGTAGTCGCAGTCGCTATGCGCCTGGACTTGGTGAAGCAACGCCATACACGTTCTTGAGCAAGCCGAGTATCGCTTCAAAATCGGAGATGTGCCGCTGGCGTTCCGGTCCCTGTATAGAAGCGGGTACGAGATTTTTGTACGGCGTGAGCCTTAACCAAGCGTCAATGAGTTCAGCGCGATCTACTTGGTCGATGCCGGTTATATAAAGGTCGATGTCGGTCTTCTTGCGCTCCAGCGGATGACGCACCCACTCGTTGAAGACCTCTTCGTGGATCTGTTTTAGTATTCTGCTGGTCTGTGCGCGGGCGGTCGTCGTGCTCCCAAAATGTTCGTACCGACCCGTGTCGGGATTGCGTAATCCGGCGAGATAGACCATTCGGCCATAAGAAGTTCGGATGTGAGCCAAATCTCTCACCCAGACCTCCTCGGAGATCTCGCGTTCGCCTTCGGCTGGCTTGGGCAAAAGCATCTTTTCGCAGTCTAATTATTCACACGCACAGCTAGAACGCACAAGGTCCTGCCAGTACCGGTAGGACTAAGAGCGTTCCGATGTCAGAAAAGCTGCTGAGGGCGGGACCTTAGTACCGAGCATTAAGTTACCTTGATTCTCGAGAGTAGTCAAAAACACAAAGGAAATGCTGAGGAAATCACCCATGAAAAACCTGTTAATTACATCTTTTATTGCTTTAGGCCTCGGAATGACTGTGCAAGCTGCGCCTTTACTGCACGCTACTTCTGGACAGTCAACGCTGCAAATTCGATGCATGCCCCATCCGTTTCCGGACTCGCCCAACTTCCCCTTAAAGTCGTTTTGCATGCCGCATCCATTTCCCGACTCGCCCAACTTCCCCTTGAAGTCGTTTTGCATGCCGCATCCATTTCCCGACTCGGGCCAGTTTCCACTCGCCTAAACCTGAACAGGCTGGATGTATATTGGGCCGTACGGCTCTTCATTGTCCTATAATAGCTATTTGAACTGTTATCCAATTGTCGAAGCCAAAAGGCGATAGATGAATTGGACCCACATCTTACAAGGGCTTAATGACGCTCTATCCGTAGTGCTGATAGCTCGTCTGTTGCTGCTTCGCCTGCAGAGTGTATATCGGATTTTGTGTGCCTACCTGTTAGTGCAGTTGGTCGGCTCATGGATTGATTTCCTAGGGGTGATCACACGTCTTCACTGGGACTACCGAGCGATCTGGATTCCGATTCAGCTTTCACTATGGGTTCTTTCATTGACAATGGTCTATGCCTTTCTTAAAGGTGTTCTAGCCACGCTCCCGGGCATTCTAAGGTTCTCGCGGAGATTGCTTAATCTTACTTTTTCGCTAGCAATCGGAATAGCCGTCTGGAGCGCATTTGCAGAGTACTCCAGATCCAACGCAGTCCGGTTTGTGACTCCGCTCGGGAGACTTGTCGGGCACATGCTGGTGCTGGAACGGGCGATCTGTTCAGCTGCTCTATTGGCGATTTTGGCCATCTTGTGCTTCGTACTTTGGTTTCCGGTTCAGATGCCTAAGAATTTGGCTATGTTCAGCATCGGCTTTGCGGTGTATTTCGCCGCGACTACGGCCTCTTTACTCACGTGGAGCCTGTTCTCTGCACGCCGTCTTGACTTAATTGACGATGTCATAATGCTGACCTTAAGCCTTTGTTACGCCTATTGGACCATCTTCCTCACCCCGGAAGGAGAATCCATTCCCGTGCGCATGGGTCACAGGTGGCAGCCCGAGGAACAGGACCGCTTGATTGGCCAACTTGATGCTATGAATGCGTCTCTGCTTCGCTCCGCGCGAAGATGAAGGGCCACCTCTAAACTTCTAGTCTCGTTCTCGATAAGGGTCATGGTATTGCTGATGTGTTGGTAAGGGCTGCCACTTCTCACGTTATTTAGAAGAGAATCGCCGCGAAAAACGACAAATCGCATTAAAATACGATTTTGAGCTTGATATCGGATGCGTTATTACTGTATTTTATATTCACGGTCATGACGTTGACTACGGTCCTCCTCCTCATTCCGTTTGCCGTAACTGGCCTAACTCTTGCATGTCTGTTGCCAATCATTTGCAAGCTGTACCGGCACTGCGACCCCGAGGAAATTACGGCTGAGTGGCTGGAGGAGTTTTCACCTTCCTCCTATTACCCTATGGAAGGTCTTCTTGCCGAGGATGACTTCCGGTTCTTGTCGCGCCAGCCTGGCTTCGATCTTTCGTTATATAAGAAGTTGAGGCGCGAACGGCTCTACATCTTCCGGCAGTACCTTAGCCGCTTGATTTACGATTTCAACCGTTTGCATACAGCTGCGCGAATGCTTGTGGTGCAGGGGCACGAGGATCGATCGGATTTGGTGACGCGCTTAATCGCCTTAAAGATTAAGTTCTCTGCGGCGGTAATTCAGGCTGAATTCAGTTATGCGTTGTGCCGCGTCGGATTCCGCTCACTAGCCGTTCAGCCTATGATCTTGCGGCTTGAGCAGATGAGTGCGCAACTAGGCTCTATTTCGGGAACTCAGTTCGCCTAATTGCTCAGGCGACCTGCCGAGTTGCCGACTCCTCTGTAAATCGCTTCAGCTCGGATCGGGCTTGGCCGTACTCTTCAAACTTTTTCTCCGCCTGCTTAAATTCGCGCGTATGCACGCACCTACGGCTACCATGATGGTGGGTCGGAAATCGCAGGTGTAGCATCTCGTGAAACATCACGAACCTCACCCCTAATTCAGGCGCTTTCTCTGAATCGAGCAGGCATGTTAAAACGATCACGTTATGGGCCGGATCGTAGTGCCCGAGCGTGGTGCGGGAGGGCTTCAGACTCCAGCCGAGAGTTGGCTGGGCCATGAGGCCACTGAAGTATTGCAGATTTAACTGTTCGAAAATCGCGCACAGATCGTACACGCGTCCTTGTGGGCTTTTAAACAGCTTGCGCCCGCGTTCCTGCTTCACGAGATGCATGGTACGGAGAACGTCGGCACGGTTCAGATAACGCCGGTAACGCGCCAGAACGTCTGAGTCCGGCAGCTTGCGATAAAGCTTCGAGATCAGGATGACAGCTAACGCTTCCTGGATGGGTGCCGGCGCACCTTCGAGCAGATCACTAATATCTACTTCCAGACCGCCTTCGTTCAGGGTGATGCGGCTATTGGCGTTGGCGTATTTCCGGAACCGGATCTGAATTTGCGGCAAAGGCGTCCGTGGTTTTAGAGTGCGGAAAACACGTGCATAGATCTGCTCCGCGGACTCGAAGAAGAGAGCAGCCTCGACTTGCATTTGCCCCAAATGTAACATGGTGATCGGATATGAAAGAAGGGCGATGAACAAGAGCAGGTTGGGTTTGCGAGGTAGGATTGCCAGCCGCCAAGATTAGCTCTCTCGGCTGCTTCGTGCCACCCCGCACGCTTACCAATGATGATTTGTCCCGGATTGTGGACACGAACGACAGCTGGATTGTGGACCGAACCGGGATTCGGGAACGTAGAATTGCCGCGCCGGAGGTCGCCACATCGGATATGGCTGTAGTAGCCGCCCGGGAGGCGCTTTGCCGGCGGGGCATTCCGGCGACGGACCTGGACGCCATTATTGTTTGCACGGTGACGCCGGATATGATGTTTCCAGCGACCGCGTGCCTGGTTCAGGATCAGCTAGGGGCGACGGGCGCCTGGGGGTTCGACCTGCTGGCGGCGTGTTCAGGGTTTCTTTACGGGATCACGGTAGCGGCGCATCTAGTCTCGGCAGGGACGCATGGCAAAGTGTTGGTGATCGGCTCCGATACCATGTCGCGCATCCTTGACTACACGGATCGCTCCACTTGCATCCTCTTCGGCGATGGCGCGGGGGCTTTTCTCATCGAGACATCGGACACGCCGGGCGTTGGGTTTGTGGGCTACCTAAACGAGATCGACGGTGCGGGTGGCCGGTTCTTAAAGATGCCGGCGGGGGGCAGCCGATTGCCCGCCAGCGAAGACACAGTGGCGCAGCGACTCCACTATGTCAAGCAAGAAGGGCAGCAGGTGTTCAAGTTCGCGGTTCGAAAGATGTCTGAGATATGTGAGACCTTGCTCACGAAGCACGGGCTCTCGGCTTCTGACGTCAAACTGCTGATTCCGCATCAAGCGAATAAGCGCATTATTGCCGCTACCGCGGAGCGCTTAGGCTTAGCGCCCGAACGGGTGGTGCTAAATCTGGATCGCTTTGGGAATACAACTGCAGCCACCATTCCACTGGCAACATGTGATGCAGTAGCGGCCGGAAGGCTGAAAGAAGGAGACTTGGTGCTCTTTGCGGCGGTAGGAGCGGGCTATACGGCGGGCGCTAGTCTGTGGCGGTGGGCTTATTAGAGGAGGCGTGTAGGCTGGCAGTCTTCTTTGCCCTAATACGGCGCTCGTATTCGCGTAGCACTTGTGCGACGTAGCGCCTTGTTTCCTCGTAGGGCGGCACTCCGCCAAACCGCTCGACAGCGCCCGGACCGGCATTATAGGCCGCGAGCGCCAAGGCTGAGTTTCCGTGGTAACGAATCAGCAGGTCGCGCAAGTACATGGCGCCGCCCAGTGCGTTACCCGGCGCCTGAGTCGGATCGATGCGCAACTCTGCCGCTGTGGAAGGCATAAGCTGCATGAGGCCGAGCGCACCTTTTTTTGAAACAGCGGACTGCCGTAATCCAGACTCGATTTTGGCTACGCTACGAACAAAATCCTGGTCTAGACCTTGCATATAGGCAGCCTCGCCCAGGATCGTTTCCGGTTCGGAATTCAGGGTCGGAAGAATCTTGGCCGGGAGGGCAGGGGTGTCTGGAAGCGGCTCGATGCGAAGTACCTGTTCCACCGGAAACTCCAGCGTCCCAGGGCCGATGTGAAAAACCAGCGTTTGGCTCCCCTGTGTGTAGGAATCGACTTCCAAGGAGAAGCCAGTCTTGAAATAGACCGCCTGTTTAGCGCCACACGGATAGGCGGAGCAGAGACACAGAGCTAACGCTGCCAAGCGGAACTGCTTAGCGGGCGGCAGCAGGGGTTTCCTGTCTGTTTGAGGCAAACTGCGACTCCGTTTCGCTTTCGAGAAGCATAAGCTCGTGTTCCAACAATGTAGAGGAGACAAGGGTTTTTACTGCGATCTCCGCGATGTTAGTGTCTTTGCCATAACGCGCGGCCAACAGATCAGAGACGTCCTGCAACTGTTTCCTTATACCGGACAGGCATCGCGCCAAGGCCGCGTGTTCATCCCGGCTCAACGGATACTGCACTGCGCTCCTTAGTTCTATTCGGACTTTAGCCACATTGTTACACAGGTTTTTGTAATTTTCCATATAGAAGTTCCGTATTTCAATAGGCTAAAGGTCTAATCCGACGGCGCGCATGAGTTCGAGAGCGTTGCTGCGAGTCACAACGCCGGAGTGCAGCTGGTAATCAAATTCAATGCGGCCATTTAGCATCTGATCTTCAAAGTGTACATTCGCCGCCTGCTCCCCGAGATCCTGCTCAATCTGCGCGAGGGCGAGGTCATGGGTGGTGATCAGCCCGATGGCCCCGGCGTCAACGAGCTTGTGCACGATGCCCGCGGCGCCGATGCGCCGGTCGTGAGAGTTGGTTCCGCTGAGGAGTTCGTCGAGCAGAAATAGGACTGGGCGCTCCGCTTTGGTCAGATCGAGGATCTGTCGCAAGCGTAGAATCTCGGCGAGAAAGCGGGAACGGTTGTCTTGCAGCGAATCGGAGACCCCAATGGAGGCGCCGGGCTGCAAGGGGGAGATTCGCATTTGCCGGGCCGCGACGGGCGCGCCGGCCCAGGCGAGAACGGAGTTCAGCCCTACGGCGCGGAGCAGCGTGCTTTTACCTGACATGTTGGAGCCGCTGACGATTAAGAGGCGGAGTGGGTACTGCAACGTAACGTCATTCGCTACGCCTCGCGCGGGTGAGAGAAGGGGGTGCTGTAGGGCCTCGGTCTCAAAGATTGGTTCGGCAGAATCAACCAGAGTAGGGAAGCACCACTGTGGGCGCTCGAAGGCAAGAGTAGCAAATGATGAAAGGGCCTCAAAGCCGGCAACGCTTTGCAGCCAGGCGGCGAGGTGAGGGCCGTTTTCCAGCCGCCACGCTTCGGCAGCCATGGCCAATTGCTCCTGCCACAGGAGGACGGGCGCGATGATGCGGACC
>CAXUCT010000087.1:0-4747 GCA_964249415.1 uncultured Bryobacteraceae bacterium
TGATGTAGGCGAGGCATGATCACGATTCTGGATTTGCGCAACGCCGGCCATTCCAACTGGAGCCGCGCGGAGATGGAAACCGGGCACGAGCACATCGTCGCGCCGATCATAGATGACGTGCGTAACGAAGGCGACGCGGCTCTCCTTCGCTACGCTCGGCGCTTAGATAATCTTGGCGATCTACCGTTGCGAGTCAGTGAGGCGGAGCTTCGAGCCGCATGCAGCGCCATGTCTCCTGCTGTTCGAAACGCCGCCGAAACCGCCGTCACAAACATCCGCAAATTTGCTGAAAGACAGCTTCCCAAAGAATGCCTGGAGGAGTTTTCACCGGGTCGCAAGCTAGGCTGGATCGTCCGTCCGCTCGATGCCGTGGGCTGCTACGTTCCCTCTGGCCGCTATCCGCTGCCTTCCACATTGCTCATGACCGCCGTGCTGGCGCAAGTCGCTGGCGTTCCGCGCATATGTGTCACGTCGCCAAGGCCATCCGTTGAAATCCTGGGGTGCGCGCACATGCTCGGCATCACCGAAGTGTTCCGTGTAGGCGGTGCGCAAGCCATCACCGCCATGGCCTTCGGAACTGCAACCATTCAGCGCGTCGACCGCATTGTGGGACCAGGCAACGCTTACGTCGCGGCTGCCAAGAAGTTGCTCGCCGGCGAAGTCGGCATCGATTTTGTCGCCGGACCCACCGAGATCATGATCCTCGCTTCGGACGGTGACCCGCGTGTGATTGCAGCCGACATGCTGGCGCAAGCCGAGCATGACACCGAAGCCAGCGCCATCCTGATTACCACTTCCGAGCCGCTCGCCCAAGCGGTTTCGGCCGAGTTAGACCGGCAGCTCCAAACGCTGCCGACTCGCGAAGTGGCGCAGGTCGCCATCAGCAAGGGAAGCCGTATTTTTCTGGTCCCTGACATGATGACAGCAATTTCTATGGCGAACAACTGGGCGCCGGAACATCTGAGTCTTTACGACGCTGAGTTGCTCCCCTACATCAAGAACGCCGGCACCGTTTTCCTTGGTCAAAACTCGCCGGAGTCCGCTGGTGATTACGCTGCGGGTCCCAGTCATGTCTTACCGACCGGTGGCGCTGCGCGGCTTCGTGGCGGCCTGTCCGCTGCCGACTTCGTAAAGGTCATCGCCATTCAGCAGCTCTCGCCCTCGGCGCTCAGTCAACTCGCTCCGGCTATCACAACGCTCGCTCGAGCAGAAGGTTTGGAGGCGCATGCCCGCGCCGTGGAGGTTCGTTCTGTCAGTTAATTCAACCATAGAAATCAGGCCGCATCCAGATCAGCAACTGCTTTCGCCCCGCCAAGCTGTGCTGCGCATGGACCCTTATCATCCGCCCAGCGGAGCGCGCCGCAATAAGCTGCGTCTCGATTTCAACGAGAACACCGTCGGCGCTCCTTCGCACGTCATCGATTTCTTGAAGCGATTCCTGACCGCAGCCGACCTCAGCATGTACCCCGAGTATGATCACGCGCTGGAGGATCTGTCCCGCCACTTCGGTGTCCGCGTCAATGAACTGACTCTCACCAACGGCACCGACGAAGCCATCCAATTACTGGTGAACACGTATGTGGACGCCGGCAATCACGTACTCATGTTGCGCCCGTCCTACGCGATGTACCGCTTCTACAATCAGCTCGCCGCCGCGAACGTCGAAGAAGTCGACTACCCGGCGGAGACATTCGCCTTCCCGCGCGAAGAACTTCTCAAACGAATTACCCCCTCCACACGCGCCATCTTCATTAGTAATCCTAACAACCCCACGGGCACCGGCACCGATATCAATGTCATCCGGACAATTCTCGAAAAGGCTCCCACCGCCGCCATTCTGATTGACGAAGCGTATTACGAGTTCAGCGGCATTACCGTGTTGCCGTTGATCAACGAGTATCCGAATCTGTTCGTCAGCCGCACCTTTTCGAAGATCTACGGCATGGCGGCTATGCGCTGCGGTTGCCTCTTCTCGAGCGCCGCAAATGTGGCCTACCTCAAAAAGGCCCAATCTCCCTACAGCGTGAATGCGCTTGCCGCCATGGTCGCGCGCATCGCCGTGCAAGACCAAACCTTCGTCGAAGATTACGTACTTGAAGTTTTGACCGCTCGCGAGTTGCTCTACGTCGGCTTGGAGCGTCTCAAAATTCGGTACATAGAGAGCCAGGCAAACTTCGTCCTGGTCCAATTGGGTGACCGCGCCATTCCTGTCCGCGACGAATTGCGCACCCGCGGTCTTCTCATCCGCGATCGCAGTTACGAGCTCCCCGGCTGTGTGCGCGTCACCGTGGGCACGCGCGATCAGATGCAGCGCTTTCTCGATGAATTGGAGCAGATTTGGTAAGCGCTCAAAAGCGTCCTGACGTGATTGTCTTCGACATGGATGGCGTTCTGGTTGAAGTAGGGCAGTCTTATCGCGAGGCCATCCGCGAAACCGTGCGTCACTTCACCGGCGAGTCGGTCACGCACGACGAAATTCAAAACTTCAAAAATGCCGGCGGCTGGAACAACGATTGGCTGCTCTCGCATCGCCTGATCTCCAATCGCGGCAAGCAGCTCGGATACACCGACGTGGTCGACCACTTCAACCGTGTCTTCCTCGGCGAAAATGGCGACGGTCTCATTCGCAACGAACAGTGGATGCCCGACGAAGGCTTGCTAATACAGCTGAGCAGACACGCAGAGTTGGACATCTTTACCGGCCGCGCCAAGTACGAGGCCGACGTGACGCTCGGGCGTTACGCAAATGGCATCCGATTCCATCCCGTCATCACCGATGAATCGGTCGCCAACCCGAAGCCTGCGCCTGACGGCCTTCGTCTGATTCAAGCCGAGTATCCGGATAAGAACATCTGGTACCTCGGCGACACCGTGGATGACGCCATTAGTTCGCGCTCCGCCGGCGTGCCCTTCATTGGCGTGTCCACTCCTCACAATTCCCGTCACCTGGAGATTGCAGACATTCTTCTAGGCCACGGCGCTTTTACGGTCATTAAAGACATCAACGAACTCGAAGCTCTAGTCGCCGCTGCATGAGAGAAGCCGCTGTCGAGCGCAACACGCGCGAAACGCAAATAACCGCATCGCTGCGCCTGGAGGGAACGGGCTGCTATGAAATCTCAACCGGCGTCCGCTTCCTCGACCACATGCTGGAGCTTTTCACGAAGCACGGCGCTTTCGACCTTGCGTTAGCGGCCCACGGCGATCTAGATGTCGATCAGCATCACACCGTCGAAGACACCGGCATCGTTCTAGGCGACCTCTTCTCGAAAGCGCTGGGCGACCGGCGCGGCATTAATCGCGCCGGTTATTTCGTGCAGACCATGGATGAGTCGCTCGCGGTCGTCGCAGTCGATCTGGGCGGACGTCCGGCACTCGTCTTAGACACCCACGTGAACGTCATCCACATCGGCGATCTGCAAGTGGAACTGCTCGAAGATTTCTTCGCCGGCTTCACGCATCACGCCGGCGCCAACCTGCACGCCAAAATTCTGCATGGCCGCTCCAACCACCATAAAATCGAAGCTATCTTCAAGTGCTTCGCCCGTGCCATGCGCTACGCCTGTTCCACTGACGAACGATTGAAAGACCAACTTCCGTCCACCAAGGGTTTGTTGTGACAAGTCCTTCTAAGACTACGATCGTCGATTACGGGGCAGGGAATCTGCGCTCGGTGCAAAACACCTTCGACGAGCTCGGCGCCGAGTACCAGGTGACGAACCGTCCGGAGGTCGTGCGCGCCGCGAACAGAATCGTTTTGCCTGGCGTCGGCCACTTCGGTCAGATGATGCGCGCCATCGACGATCTCGGCCTGCGTGATCCGCTGCTTGAAAGCATTCGCGGCGGCGTGCAGTTCCTCGGCATCTGCGTGGGGCTCCAATGTCTCTTCGAATCGAGCGAAGAGTCGCCCGGCAGCCCAGGACTGGCCGTACTTCCCGGAACCGTCAAGCGCTTCGTAGGCGCCGCGCGCATTCCACACATGGGCTGGAACTCACTCGACGCGTTGAAGCCATCGCGCCTGCTCAAAGGCCTCGGAGACGAACCGTTCACTTACTTCGCCCACAGCTACTACGCACCTCTCATTCAAGCCACTGCGGCCTCCTGTCTGTATATGCTTCCCTACACCGCCGTCATCGAGCAGGAGAACGTTCACGCCGTGCAGTTTCACCCGGAGAAGTCAGGCCCCGTCGGCCTCCAAGTAATGAACAACTTTCTACAGATCTGATGCTCGCCAAACGGATCATTCCCTGTCTCGACGTGACCGGCGGACGCGTCGTTAAAGGCATCAATTTTCTCGAACTGCGCGATGCCGGCGATCCAGTCGAACTCGCCGAACGCTATAACGTGCAAGGCGCGGACGAACTGGTCTTTCTCGACATCACGGCTTCGAGCGATGCGCGAGAAATCATGGCCGATCTGGTCGCCCGAGCTGCCCGCAAGGTCTTCATCCCTCTCACCGTCGGAGGGGGCATCCGCAGCGTGGCCGACGCGCGCAAAATCATCCTCGCCGGCGCCGACAAAGTTAGCATCAACACGGCCGCGGTCCATCGTCCGGAGCTTATCCGCGAACTCAGCCTCGAATTCGGCGCCCAAGCTGTCGTCCTCGCAATCGACGCCCGCCGCTCCGAACCTGGCAAGTGGAACGTCTATACCAAGGGCGGACGCCATGACGAAGGCATGGACGCCATCGAATGGGCCCAACGCGGAGAAGCTCTCGGCGCGGGTGAAATTCTCATTACTTCCATGG
>CAXUCT010000087.1:4757-13119 GCA_964249415.1 uncultured Bryobacteraceae bacterium
GCCGAGCAGCGCGGTGCGGGCGAGATCCTGCTCACTTCCATGGATACCGACGGCGTGCAAAGCGGCTTTGATTGCGCTCTCACCCGCGCCGTATCGAACGCCACCACCGTTCCCGTCATTGCCTCAGGAGGCGCGGGCCAACCCAGCGACTTCGTCACCGTGCTCACCGAAGGACACGCCGATGCAGCTCTCGCCGCATCGGTTTTCCACTACGGCAAATACACCGTGGCAGATCTTAAGCGCGCTCTCGTGCAGGCCAGCGTTCCCGTACGGTCGGCAGCATGATCATCCCTTGCATCGATCTGATGGACGGCAAAGTAGTGCAACTTATTCAAGGCCGTAAAAAGGCGCTTGAAGGCAAATCGCCGGACGAAACGCTCCAGCTATTCGCCGACTTCTCGCAGATCCAAGTCATCGATCTCGATGCCGCCATGGGCAAAGGATCCAATAGCATTATTCTCAAACATCTGGCTCAGCGTGCGACCGTGCGCGCAGGCGGAGGCGTCCGGACTGTTGACCGGGCCGAGGAACTGATTCAGCAAGGCGCCTACCGGGTGATTGTCGGAACAGCAGCCTTCGCCGCGGACGGCCCTGATACAGCATTCCTTACCACTCTCAAAGCCCGCATCGGCGCGGAGCGTCTCACGGTCGCTCTCGACAGCAGAGCCGGCCACATCGTCGTGAAGGGCTGGCAGGAATCGACACAGTGGACCGCCACCGACGTCCTCGCCGAGCTCGAACCTTTCTGCTCCGGCTTTCTCTGCACCTACGTTGACAAAGAAGGCATGATGCAGGGAACAGATCTCCACTGGTTCGAAAGCCTGCGCAAATCCACCGCGCATGAGCTCACTGCCGCCGGTGGAATTACTACGCTCGATGACGTGAAAGCCCTCCAGGCATTGGATATCCACTGCGCCATCGGCATGTCCATCTATACAGGCCGGCTCAGCTTGGACGATCTTCGCAGCCTAAATAGCTAGTTCCCGGCGCAAAATTTAAGAACCGCTTGCTGACAGGGAGCGGCTCAGATTAGAGGTCTCACGGTTTCCCGGCGCAAGATTCAAAACCGCTTACTGACGTGCTCGGCTCAGTTTCGACGTCTAACGAGTTCCCGTGGCAAATCCAAGAAACCGGCTACTTTCCGGCGCCCGCTACATCTAACGGACGAGGTTAAAAAAGAATGCAGAAGAAGCCCTTTCGCTGGGCCGTATTGTCAGGATGTTCGGCTCTCGCCGCTGCTCTGCTGCTCCATGCAGGTGCCCCGCGCCGCGACTTCTCTGACGTTAAAAACGTCATCACCGGAACCGCCGCGTTCGACAGCTATAAAACAGAGAAGCCCGGCGATTTCCGTAAAATCACGGTTGCCGACCTCCCGCAGCCTTACGCCACGGAAGGCGCGGGAAATCCTCCTCATGTCGTCCCGCGTCCCGCAGACGCCTGGCCCCAGGCTGCACAAGGCTTCAAAGTAGAGCTCTTCACCAACGAAGGTCTTTCCGGCCCGCGTGAGATGCGCACCGCCCCGAACGGTGACCTGTTCGTCGCTGATACCCACGGAAATCAAATCCACATCTTTCGCGGCATCACACCCGACGGCAAACCGCAACAACGTTCTGTGTTCGTCTCCGCTGGCCTGCACGAACCATTCGGCATGGCCTTTTACCCGCTTGGCAGCAATCCCCAGTGGCTCTACATCGGGAACACGAACTCAGTCGTACGCTTTCCATATCACAGCGGCGACTTGAAGGTCACCGGTGACGCTCAAGTCATCGTGCCGGAGTTGCCCACCGGCGGCCACACCACCCGCGATCTCGCCTTCTCCCCTGATGGCAGCAAACTGTTCGTCTCCGTCGGCTCCGGCTCTAACGTCGATGATCCCGATACTCATCCGAAAGAGTTCCATCGCGCCGACATCCTCGAATACTCCCCCGACGGCAAATTCCTCAAGGTCTACGCCTCCGGAATCCGCAATCCCGTCGGCATCGCCGTGAACCCCACCACTGGCCAGTTGTGGTGCTCCACAAATGAACGCGACATGCTCGGCGACAACCTGGTTCCCGACTACATCACCTCGGTCAAGGAAGACGGTTTTTACGGCTGGCCCTGGTTCTACATGGGCGATCATCAGGATCCCCGCCTTCCTGGCAAGCACCCGGAGCTGAAGAACAAAGTGATTGTCCCGGATGTCCTCTTGCAACCGCACAACGCGTCGCTTGAACTCACCTTTTACGGAGGGAGTCAGTTCCCTTCGCAGTACCAGGGCGACATCTTCGCCGCCGAACATGGCTCCTGGAATAAGTCGGTGCGCGCCGGCTACGAAGTAGTTCGCGTCCCTTTAAACAACGGGCACGCTGAAGGTGTCTACGAAGACTTCCTTACCGGCTTCGTCACTCCGGAAGGCAATGCCTGGGGTCGCCCGGTGGGCGTCGCAGTCGCACCCGACGGCTCGCTCATGGTCTCGGACGACGCTTCGAAATCGATCTGGCGCGTTACTTACACAGCGAAGTGAGATCCTACGTTCGATGGCCGTAGCGGACTTGGGCGTTCCCGCTCAATTTAAGCTTTCATCGCGCTTACGGGAGAACGCCGGTTTCGCCAGCCTGGTTGCAGTTCTGGCCGCCTTTACGCTCTCTACGCTCGACGGGGGAGACATCGCGCCGCGAATCATTTCTGCCGTGACGCTCCTCCTCGGCGCCGCTTCTCTCGCCGCTCCCGCCGGGCGGCGCTTTCGTATCCCGGTTCCTGCGGCGTGCCTTCTTTTAATGACTTGCTACGGGGTCGTCCAAACTCTCTGGTTCCCGCATAAAATTGTGTACCAGGGCTGGAGCGCCGTGCTCTTCTGGCTTACCGCTGCCATCCTCACCCTCACGGCGGCCCAGCTCTTCACGGACCGCACTCGGGCTTCCCGCTTCCGTCTCCTCTTCGTTATATTTGGCAGCGCCGTTTGCGTGCTGGACTTGCTCGAACAAGCCACTCATTCAGACAAGTATTTCTGGTTGATTCAGAGCCGTTACTCCACAGTCAACGGCCCCTTCGCCTACTGGAACAACTTCGCGCAATTCGTCGAACTGTTTCTCCCCATTACTCTGTGGCTAGGGCTGAAACATCATAAGCCTGCCACGCCGTTCCTTTTGCTCAGCGGCTTGCAAATTGGCGCCGTCATCGCGTCCGGTTCCCGAGCCGGCAGCGCTCTTGTTCTGCTCGAACTCCTGGCTGTTCTGTTTCTTGCCTACCTCAGAAACCGCAACCGGGCATTCCTCTACGCCGCCGCTTCGGTTTTCGCCGTCAGCCTGCTCATCGCTTTTGCGGCGGGCTCTCAAACGCTCACGTACAAGCTGCAACAGAAAGATCAACTTGCCGTCCGTCGCGACATCAATCAATCGTCGCTCCAAATGATTCGCGAGCATCCCTTCACCGGCTGGGGTCTCGATACCTACGTTCCGGTTTACCGCATGTTTGCCCGCTATGATGATGGCACCTACGTCAATCGCGCCCACAACGACTGGCTGCAATGGACCGCGGAGGGCGGCATCTTCTTTTCGGGCTTGATGCTGGTCGTCTTCTTCTGGAGCATTCGCCCCGCCATTCACTCCGTTTGGGGCATCGGTGTCCTGGCCTTGTGTCTCCACGCTTTGGTCGATTATCCGTTTGCCCGCTTCGGCGTGTGTGGCTGGTATTTTGCTTTGCTCGGGATGTTAGCCGTCGCTCCTCTCGATGACCGCGGCCGCTCGCGCCACGTGAGATCCGCTCCCGAACAAACCTCCATGCGCGGGAGGTTTGCGGCATAGCACGCTTCATCCCAAAACTCGCCGCCCTGACTCTGCTGGCCGACACGTTAGCGATCGCCATTTTTGCGATGGAAAGTAGCTAGGCGGCTTCCGTTTTGGTTTGTGCAGGGACGAAGCGCGCAAAGGCTTTTTCGTAATCCTGACGGGAAAGGGTGCGGTACTGGCCGGTCATGTTGGATTTGAACTCTTCGCGTTCGATGTGCTCTTGCAATTCGGCCAACGAAAATTCGAACCCAAATAGGGAGGGCACGAACGTGTTGCCGGACTTCTCAGCGTTCTCATATAAGCGGATGGCGTGGTGCATGTCTTTGCGCGCCTCCTCGGCCTTCCGACGATTGGCTTGGAGGTTGGCAAGCTTGTCGGAATCGACCTGGCGATGGCGGCGGAGACGTGTTTCCTGGAGGGCGAGATTGGAGAGGTCCTTGCGAAAGGCGAGTTGCACTTCGGCCTCAATGAAGGAGGCGCGGGTGGCGGGGTCGCTTTCGTTCGGGTACAGATCAGCCAGCTTACGACGGCCGACGGCGAGGATGCCGGCTTCGAGAGACGGGATGCGGAGAAGGCGCCATTCGGTGTCGGCAATGGCCTGGACGAGAGCGCGTTCTTCGTCGGTGGCGGGGTTGAATTGTTTGCGGATGCGCTCGATGTGGGATTCGTAAGCGGCGACGTTATCGGTGGGGAGCAGGACGGTTTGGCCGGTGAGGCCGGTCTTGACAGCGTTGTGGGAGGAGCGATCTTTGCCTTCGGGCGTGACCGGTCCGGAGGAGAATTGGGCGTTTTTCTGGTTGGCTAAGAATTGGGCCTGAGTGGCCATGAGGAACTCCTTCGGTTACTAGCAGCGCATGAGCGGTGGGGGAAGGCGGGAGTAAAGGGCGGGTAAATTGTGGACGGATAGGGGATTAGAGGAATTCGCCAGGGCTGTGAACGCCCGGGCAGGAGGGAGTAAAGATATCGCTGTGGCGACAAGCGGGAGGGCCCCGATGCTATGCAAACTCTTTAGCCTCTCATTTATCTAATGTAAAGAAGCTTACATTGGCGACAGCTTAACTCTTTGTTCCTTCGCGAAGCTGCTGTTTGATTCTCTCGACTTCTTCTGAACACACTGACCCCTTAGGATATTGTGCGATCCGTTGGGCGAGTTGGTGTTCAACAAGGCGAACTGCAGCCTCCTTGGTTATTGAATCACTTTGCTCAAGGTTAAAGAAAAAGGGCTGCTTCTCAGGTATAGCCTTTTCGGCTAACTCTCTAAGACGATTCATTTCAGCATGAACTGAGGCTTCATCGAGTTGCCTTCTATCGTCAGACATCTGGCTGGACCTCCGTATTTCTGTTATTCGGAGCCTTATTACTAATTGCATGGACCAGGCCCGGAAGCTGCTCCGCCAACCCCCACCATAATGCAATCATATGATCCTCCAGCGACACTCACTTGCCACGAAGTTAGCATAAGCATAGGCACTGCAGGCAGAACCTACTTGGGGATTTATGACCCAGCCTCCAGAACAAGAAGGTGTGCCAGAGCTACAAGCGGTGCTGTTGTATACACAACCATATGCGTTTTGAACAGGGGAAGTAAAGTACCCTCTTGAGAGCTTCAGTGTAATGAGGTAGCTGACAGGGAAATTAGCAAACGTACCAACCACACTGCAGATGCTTTGTCTGAGCCGGCCAATACCCAATTCCCATACTCGTTATTAATAGGAAGCTGTGTAGAACAAAACTCTTCAACTGCTTGATTGGACGGATCTGTTGTCGAATAGCCGCACGGATTTGTTCTATTAGAGGGACTCTTAAGGGTGAGACTAGAGGAATAGGTATGGTACGCAATCGTATAAGTGGTCCAACTGGAAGACTGAATCACGCCAGTCGCGTACACATTAGTGCCGTCGGTGCTCACCTGTGCGTACGTGTCAATACTCTGAGCGGATACACTACTGGCAAAACACAAGAAAAGAACAAGTAAGTACTTTGTCATCTTAAGGCTCCTTATTGGGCGGAACTCATGTTTGGAAGAGCTACTCTCTTCATATTGCGCTTTTCAGATCGGACTTGTTGAAGTAACCGATCAAAGCCGTCCCGGGTCATAGCGATCTTAAGTGAGGTAACAAGCTCCTCCGTGAACTGATCGATGGTGGGAGCAGAAGAATCCTTTGCATTTAGAATGCGATGAATATCCTTCCTGAATGTCAAGAGCGACGTGAGCAGTTTATCTTGATCGGCTGGTTGTAAGTGGACCGCAGAGAGCATGGCTGCCTGTTGCCCGGTAGCTACGAGTGGGCCACCGCTGAGAGGACCTGCAGGACGTTCAGCTAGCGCAGAAAAGAAAAGCCTAAACGCCACAATATCGGGTATTCCCTCGGGATGCGTCCACGGATCCTGCAGGAGGCCGAGACGAAATAGAAGTTTGCGCCGTCAATGACAACGCAAAACAAAGGCAAAAGCTTAAGACTTTCATAGCGTGTCTCAATCTGTTATAGCTATTATCAAAGGCCCAATATAAAATCAAGAAGTATTTTTATGAAATCCGTGCAGGCGTGTTCCACGGAGGAACACGCCTGCACCTCGGACGCTAGCGTTGGAGTGAACCCCTGGGACGGAATACAAGCCAAGGGACAGTTAACCGTTGGCTGAGGATAACTCGACAAACGGGGTAAGTGGAAACAGACTGGAGAAGGGCTGATCAAGCGGAGGCGAGCAATGCAGGAGTGCAACTCGCCAAGGAATAATCAGACGGGAACGCAGTGCGACGATGGGGGCGGAGGCGGTGGTTCAAGCCGCTTCCGTCCATCGATGAAAGACCCATCGGAGGATTCGATTTCCTCATGCCTGGGCAAACTCCTGCGGCAAGCTGGTGACTGCCTCCCAAGGGCTGAGTCGCTCAAAGGCCCCGGGCTCTGATAGCGACGACGGAGTGAAGCCGCTCGCCGTTGTAGCAAGCCAGGTAGTGGGCTAAGCGTGGCTGCCATTGGGTTGCGTCGTCGATGAGCTGCCCTGCTGCTCGTTCTGTCTTCGAGGTTTTAAAGAAGCTCTCGATGCAAGCGTTGTCATAGGGATTCGCCAGGCGGCTCCTGCTGCCGATAATGCCGTGGCGGCTGAGCAGCCGCACGTACTCTTGTGAAGCATGCAGCGTACCGATTCGCCAGACAACGATTGGCCCACTCCGGATCCAGCGCCAGCTGCCACGCATACAGCCACTTCCGCCTCACCCGCAGATCCCGTGCCAACGCCGCCAGGTTCATGCAGCTCTTCATCCGCTCCACGGCCGACCGTCAACTTATCCGCTTTCTCAAAAAGCGGGTCGGGTCACGCATTGCATGTGTCCCCTGGGCTTGTGTTCCAGTTTAGGGGTTCACTCCACAGTGGAGTGGCAGCTAGCCCGGAGTGTCCCCGACGAGCTTCGTACAGGCGGGCGAACTGGAAAGTTTCACAGCGCCACAGGCGAACGCATCGTGCGAAAAGGGCGATGTCCGCAAAGACATCAAAGGTTCAGATCCTTACCCTGTGTACGCGCGGATCGCTCAGTAGCTGGTTCCGGTATCCGGTCCAGCGGGCCCAGCAGGAAGACGTAGCCGGCAATCCCCACCAGGAGCGCCGCCGCAGCTGCAACAAACGCGCGCGCGAAATCACTGTTCGCGCCAATCAAATACCCCGTCACGACCGGCGCAGCGATGGCCGCCACTTGATTGGCGAAATTCATAATGGCGCCCACCTTGCCCACGCTGTCCCGCGGCGCGATCAGCCCCGGAATCGACCACGCGACCGGCGCCGCCGCTGCTAGTCCGCTGATCGATACCGTAATCCACCACATCGCCACGGCCGGCGACCGCGTGAAGATGGGACCCACCAGCGCCAGCCCGAAAATCATTCCGCCCACGAGAACGATCTGTCTCACAGCGCTATCTTTCCCGCTGCGTTTCACCAAGGCATCCACCAGCCACCCGCCGAACACGAGATCGCTCGCGGTTGCGAAGAACCAGGGGATCGAGGTGTATATCACCGATTGATGCAAACTGAGGTGAAGGGCGCCCGTGAAGTAACTGGGCAGCCAGGTCAGCATCAAATAAAAGCAGTAGTTATAGGCTGCGAAACCAAGCGATAGACCGAGAATCTTGCGCTGTTTCAGTAAGTAACTGAGACTTACACCCCGCCCGGAGCCTTTCTTCTGCTGCAACGCGCCACCGTGTGCCAGATACTCCCGTTCCGCCGGCGAAAGCTTCCGGTCCTGCTCTGGATCACGGTACACAAGAAAGAAAACGGCAAAGTACAGTAAGCTTGCTACGCCCGTCGCGCTAAACGCGAAGCGCCAGCCGAAACGAATGACCAGAATTCCAACTGAAAGCGTTCCGATGGCCGTCGCCAACTTCGCCGCCGAATCGAAAATCGCCGTCGCGAGGCTTCGCTCCTCCCGCGGGAACCAGTAGCTTGTGGCCTTGGCATTCGCCGGAAAGGTGGGCGCTTCCCCAATGCCTAACAAGAGCCGAGACGCAAAAAAGCTGCTGATGCCCGGAGCCAACGCGCCGCCAAAGCAAGCCGCCGCCCAGATCAGCGCACTCACGCGGCCAATCGCCTCCACTCCCAAC
>CAXUCT010000088.1:0-8179 GCA_964249415.1 uncultured Bryobacteraceae bacterium
CCCTTAATCGAGCAGCGTGAGCGCCGATTCACTCTCACGCTGAACCTGATTGATCGTGCAGTCTGCCGGTTGCTTTTCGGGCCTCCAGTGCAGCAACTTCGTGCCATGCCTAAAGCGATGTCCGGAAAAGTGATCGTATTGCACCTCGACAACCAGTTTCGGAGCAAGGGGCTGCCATTCGGTACTGCGCTCCGTGCTCCAACGGCTTGGGCCCCCGGGTGCGGCGCCGGTAAAGCCGGGAGGCTCTATGAGGGCCTCCAGTCTTTTAGTCAACGCCTCTTTATCGGCGGCGGCGAGCCCGGAGGTAAACCCCACATGGTCCAGCAATCCGGCATCGTTATAGAGGCCCAGCAGCAACGATCCGACCAGCTGATTTTTGCTGCCGTATCGAAATCCGCCCACAACGCAATCCGCGGTGCGAAGATTCTTGATCTTGACCATGGAATTGCGCTCGCCCGAGGCATAAGGGCGGTCCACGCGCTTGGCGATCACTCCGTCAAGCGGTCCGGCCAATCGCTTGAACCAAGACTTTGCCAGTTCGAAGTCGCGCGTTCGTGGCGATAAGCGGATGCGCGGATGGCCGTTGAGAAACTCCGCCGCGAACCGCTCCAGCTCTGCCCGGCGTTTGTCCAGCACTTCGCCAGTGAGATCTTGACCACGCTCATTCAACAGCAGATCAAACAGCACGAGCGTGGCGGGTGTCTCTTTCGACAGCTTCTGGATGCGTGTTTCAGCGGGATGAATGCGTTGTAGCAGCGCATCGAAGTCAAGGGTACGCTGTTCGGTTACAATCAGCTCGCCATCCAGGACGAACTGAGTCGCTTGCAGCGCCCTGAGCGCCTCCTCTATCTCCGGAAAATAGCGGGCGAGCGGCTGACTGGATTTCGACATGATGTGTATGTCTTCGCCGTCGCGGAAAGCGAGGCAGCGGAAGCCATCCCACTTGGGTTCGTACTCCCATTCGGGGCCCGTTGGAATGGCCCGCGCGGTGTCTGCTTCCATCGGCGCGTAATCGACGGCTAGAGGAAGGCTCATGTCAGGGCCTCCAGAGGACAGCGGGATTTCGGGCGTAAAACAGGTTGGAAGAGGTCGCCCAGGGCTGCCACGCGCTGGGGAACGGTGTCCAATGAGAAATCCGCCAGCGAGATACCCTGTTCCACTTCCATCCAAGTTACTGGAGTAGAGACGGTAGCCTCCGGTTTAGGGCGCACTGAATAGACAGAGGCGAGCGTTCTTCCCCACGCATTTTGGTTGTAATCCACCAGCACGCGTCCCGCCGGGCGCAGCGCAATCCGGTATTCAGAGGTGATGGAATCAGGGTTTTGTTTGGCGAGTTCAATGGCGATGCGCTTGGCAACCTTCCAAACTTCCTTTTGCAGCGGCTTGCGCTGAATGGGCACGTAGATATGAATGCCGCGCGAGCCTGTTGTCTTCGCATAACTGTCCACCTTGCGCTCGTCGAGATAGCGTTTTACTACCAGCGCGACTTCGCGCACTTGATCGAAGTCCGCCGGTGCAACGGGATCCAGATCAAAATGCAGAAAGTCGGGCCGGTTTACATCGTCGCAGCGTCCGTACCACGGATTCAGATCGATGCAGCCGAGGTTCACAATCCAGAGCAGGGAAGCGAGATCCTGCGCCATGGGGAAATCAATAATGCTGCCGGAACGATGCTCGATCGAACAGGTTTCAAGCCAGCTGGGGCGGTAAACGGGCGTGCGCTTCATGAAGAAGAACTTGCCTTCAATTCCATTGGGATAACGCTTCATCACCATCGCGCGATTTTTCAGATGTGGAAGCAGGGCAGGAGCGACGGCGGCGTAATAGAGGAGCAGATCGCGCTTCGTTTTGCCCAGCTGAGGCCAGAAAATCTTTTGCAAGTTGGTCAGCGTTACCTTCTTGTTTCCACATTTCGTCTCGCACGATTCAACATCTGGAGGGATCTCAATGCCCATATGGGAGACGAGACTAGTCTCCGGCGTTCCCTGTTTCAAAGGGCTAGCAAGCTCTGCGTCACCAAAAGTACTGTTGTGTGAGTCTGCCATCAATGGTGCGCCAAATCTTTCGCGGATTTGCGTCCTGTAACTCTGGTGGTAACAAATGGGAGGGAAAATTCTGGAAGCAGATGGGCCGTGCAAAACGGTAAATGGCTGCCGCCCCGACGGACGTGAACTTCTCATCGCTGGTGGATGGATAGGGTCCGCCATGGTGCATGGCGTAGCCCACTTCGACGCCGGTTGGATATCCGTTGAAGATCAACCTTCCTGCCTTCTGAGTCAGCGTGTCGATCAGGTCAACGTTGCCGGCCAGCTCTTCCGGAGTGCCATGGATGGTAGCGGTCAGGGTTCCATCGAGAGCTTGCGCGGCGCGCAGAAGCTCCTCGGCCGAGCCACATTCGACAAGAATGGTCGCGGGGCCGAATATCTCTTCGTGCAGTTCTCTGTTCTCGAGCCAGGTGCTGATGTTTGTGAGCGCTACTCCGGGCTGGCCTTCGGTTCGCTTGGCGTTCGGGTGCAGGCGGGAAAGATGCGCTTGAACTTCGGGGAGAGCCGTTGCCGTTTGCAGCCGCCCTGTATAGCTGTCGCGAATAGCGGGATTCAGCATGGTTCCGGGCACGGCTTGCTCGAAGGCCTGAATGAAGTTGTGGCTAAAATTGGCGAGACCTTGGCCGCCGATGCCAAACACCAGCCCTGGGGAGGTGCAGAACTGCCCCACGCCCAGAGTGACAGAGCGGAACAACCCTTCGGCGATACCGGCAGCGTTGCTTTTCAACGCCCCCGGTAGTATGAAGACAGGATTCACGCTGCCCATTTCGGCGTACACGGGGATGGGGTCGGGGCGACGCGCGGCTGCGTCGAAGAGTGCTCTGCCGGCGCGCTGCGATCCGGTGAAGCCGACGGCACGCGTTTTGGGGTGAGTGACCAGGGCGAGGCTCGTCTCCGGCGTTTTGCCATGCAGCATGGAGAATGTTCCTTCGGGCATGGATGTCAACTGGACGGCCTTCTGCACAGCAGCGGCCACCAGTTCCGATGTTCCTGGATGCGCCGGATGCGCTTTGACGACAACCGGGTTGCGCGCGGCGAAGGCCGAGATGGTGTCTCCTCCGGCGACAGAAAACGCCAGCGGAAAATTGCTGGCGCCGAAAACCACTACGGGCCCAATAGGTTGAAGCATGCGCCGAATATCGGGCCGCGGTAAAGGCTTACGGTCCGGCAGAGCGGTATCTATGCGTGCATCTACCCAGGATCCTTCTTTCACGATGTCGACGAACATCTTAATTTGATTTAGAGTGCGGTCGCGCTCACCCGTCAGACGGCCGGGATCGAGCCCTGTCTCCTGCGCTGCTCGTTCGATGAGCGCGTGGCTTACCGCGCCGATCTCGTCTCGCGCGGCGCTCAGGAAATCGGCAATCTGTTCGGCGGAGAGCTTGCGGAGTTTCAGGGTGGCGTCTCCCGCCAATTCCATTGCTCGCTGAACCTCTCCTTCTGCTGCCTCATGAAAAGGCAGTTCGATGGCCTCACCGGCTTTGGGGTCGTAAGCGCGAAACGTTTTCTCACCGGAGCCCGAAAGCTGTGATCCAACAAAGTTCTTGCCGTGCATGCTGACCGTCATCGCTGCATTTAGCTTAGCTAGGGTGTGTTTCAGGCGGCTCGGGGCTTGGGCTGGGTCCTTATTTGAGGTTCGATTGCCGTTTCCGGATCCGATTTGGGGGCGTGCTGCGAAACGAACCCAGCTTCGACTGGAGTTTGCCGAACGAACTGGTTAGTTTGCGATTGGGCGTGCGAAACGAACCCACGCTCAGCGCGGGCGCGGTCTTTCTGCAAGCGAGTGAGGCTATTCAATGACTTATAGAAGGCGCGCCCGTACGTGGCCTGATAGCGCAGAAAAAGCGCAAGTTGTTTTTCATTCACGCCTTCTCCGGTGAAGCACTCGTTTTGGAGACGGATCGCGCGCTGGGTGAGCCAGTAGGATTGCGCCATCTCTTTGAGCAAGAGATGTTCGGTGCAGGTGGCGGGGCGATGCTCGTCGGTGAGCGCTTGGAGAAGAGCGGCGAAGGCGGCGGGATCTTCGCCAGGGATGATGGGCTGGCCGGAAGCGAGGCCGTGCTTGAGGGAATTGCGAGACGAAGCCAATTTCCCTTCGGGACTTCGTGGCCCCGTAGAGTGGGCCGCGTTTTTGCGATTGAGCTCCGCGCGCTTGCTGCTGGATGGTGGGAGGCGGTTTTGCGAAACGAACCCAATTTCGGTTTCGGCCGCTGGATTTTGGCGCTGGGCGGGGCGAATGGGGGCAGCGCTGACTGCGTCGGCCTTGGCGCGGATCTGGACTTCGCGGTGAAATTCATCTTCGAGATTGCGGATGGCGGCTGGTTGAGGGTGCTGCCCGGAAAGGCGAAATTTTCTGAGTTCCAGTTTCTTGGCTTTGCGCTCAGCGGCGCGGCGTTCTCTGCGGGCTTGACGGGGTGTCATGGATTGGTTCTCTCCCAATAACCGAAATTCCGGCGAATCACCGTTCTTGCTCGCTAGGAACTTAGCATGTGGGGTTAGGGGCCGTTAGAGCGAGTGGCCAGCGAGGCGGGCTAAGTTCTTGCAGTGATTTAGGATCAGGCGTTTGGTGAAAGTTGTGAATGGACTTGGAGTGATGCCGAGGGCGGGCAATTTCCAAATTTTTGGAATCTCTCGTTGTTGCGCCGTCCACAATGGCCTTCGATCGGCTCTGTCCAGCGGGTGTTAGCTCGCGTCGTTGACTCCAAAAGCGCGGCGATTTCTCCTGGGTGAACAGCCGTTCCGCGCCCACGCGTCGTCGGGAACCGAAGGCTAAACTGCGGGTCAAAGATCGCGGGATTAGGAATGGGCAATTGGTTTGCCGTCCGTAATTCGATGGAACGCGATCGATGTTGGGCATCCCTACGATCAGTATTATCTCGGTAGTTATACAATTCCGAACCTGCATGTGCATGCAACCCTTGCCTCTATTTTCACGAAGCAGATCCGGATGCAAAGTGAGACAAAGCGTGCAAAAGGCGGATTTTGTACTTCTAAATGCGACAGCAATGCTTATCCTGGCGATCAGATCTCAGAACGTCCTCTTTGCGATGAACTTAGATGATGAGATTAAAATCTGCGAGAGAGACTTCGAGGATGTTTTTATTACCCGCTCAGCAGAAAAGCACAATCAAACCTCAGAAGTCCGGAGTTAGCCGACTACGAGATTGTTCTTCAGCCGCCCTGACACACATCGCGCCGTTATGGACGCATACCGCGCAACCGCGCTTTTAGGAAGCTAAGTGCCGCAAAGGAATAACCTGAGGTGATGGACTGGCAGACTGTACTCTCAGCCGTTCTGGGATCTCCAATTGCTTCAGCCGCAATCACGGCCACGCTGCAGCACAACAACTGGATCAAGCAGAAACGCAGTGAGGAGCGCTTGACCCTAGCCAAGGGCATCCATGAACTGAGCAAAACAATAGATGATATTGCGAGGTTGCAAGACAAGGACGCAGTCGTTTACGAAACGCGGTGAGCGACCTAGTTGTACTGTTGTCATTATCGGCGGTCGTCTTCAATCGCAACGGATAAGAACGCTCGCTCTGGATTACGTTCGTGTATTGAGTGAGAGACGCCGAGCGAGCCAGACACTCGACACGAACGCTGGGCCTACATTCGTCTGGAGCTCATAGGGTGCCTGTTTGCAGAAGCTCTCGACTTACGCGACAAGAATCTGCGAAACGACAGCTCTTAATAGTGGTCTCCACTCGTACGGGGGGAGTACTTGTCCGCATAATGCGCTGAATAGGGACGAGGAACGCCGGAGCATGCGGGGAACTGAAGGTGTTCTCGGCTATGGATTACCATTGTCGTGATCATGAGTTCCAGGAGGCGGGACTATCCTGACGATGAATAATCTGAGGAAGGACGTTTCGTACGGCGAACCAGGATTTGAGCTCGCGAATACAAGTCTCGAAGACATCGTGAGCGATTTGGAGACCTTCTGCACTGAGGTCGAGTCGATCGTCGAGATGCTGGAGCAAGAAGCTGATGACGAGGAAGACGACGAAGAGGAAGCGGAAGAATGACCGCCGAATTCCAAGAGGTTGCTTCGAAGCTGGCGCAATTGACCCAAGCTGACTTCGCAGTGGTCCTGATAGGGTCTGCCGCGCGTGGTTGCCGGACAGAGGATAGCGATATCGATCTTCTGTTCGTCACAACCGAGAAAATTGGGAATCTCCCGGTGATATCGGGCTACCATATCAAGGACATTACGGAGAGCGATTTTTTGAAGCGCCTCAATGCCGGAGAAGATTTTGAGGCTTGGTGCATTCGGTACGGAGAAACATTGGTTGACGGTGGCGTTTGGGGACATATTAGCGCCACTGGTAATAGAGTTTGGCCGCGATGGGAAACGAAGGTTGTGCATGGCGCACGGCGTTTATTTCTCGCGGCGCAACTCTCCAGAATGGGGGATCGATCGGCCGCCAGGGAAGAGCTTATCTTCGTGCTCGGTCATGTAGCGCGAGGATTGCTGCTCAAAGCCGGAACTTTCCCGTTATCGCGTCCCGAGCTCGCTGCACAGGTTAGAGAGCTGGGTTATCCGCATCTCGCGGATCTGCATGAGCGCCTGAGGTGCACGAATTCACCTTCAGATTTGTGATTTGAGCCTGAGCATTCGTTATTCGAAAAAACTTCTGGTTCATCTCGACCGCGCGATGTATAGAAAACTCGCTCAGGATCATTCGAAGGCAGTGCGGGGCAAATCCAGCAAACGTGCGGACTTTCTTGCCTCACGAAACGGCCGTCATTCAAAGCCCGCTAAGTAGACGAATTCACTGCATGCAGTTCTTTTTCCCCAAGAGCGTCCGAAGCCATGTTACGTCCGAGAGCACCTTACCACCTGTTGATCAGTTTCAATGCCGCGTTCATGAGGACCGTTGGCCCAGACATAGCTCATATGCCGTTCCAGCAAGTTTGCACGAGATATGTCGCGAAGCCGCTGCTTCCCACGACCACCTGCCCGTCTAACGCGCTACGTACATCTGAAAAGCCCAGTTCGGGATGACTCGCGCCCTAACCGCGTACTGTTTGGTAATGCACTTCAGTTGGACGTGCTGAGGATTACTCGGTCTTTGGCGACTGTTTGCGGGTAGTGTCAGTCCACGTTCGCGCACAGCTGACGAGTGACCTGAAGAAGCTTGAGTTCCTGGCCGGTTCCAGTGGAGAAATCGCTATTCCGGGCGCTTGCCACCATCTCCCCCGGCGAGACGGCGGGTGCTTATTATTTTTTCCTGCCTATAACAGTGGACGATATCTAGGTTACACGGCTGGTCCGCCTCTCGCAATCTTTGAGATAACACTTCAGCGTCAGCGTATCTGCAACTCGATGCTTGATCCTACTGAATTCTTCAGGTAGAGGAAAGATAGTTGCGCATAGTGGCGGGTACGCCAATTCTTGAAAGCATCCGCAACGCGCTTTCCACGGACTGCACAAACTTTGTGTTGGCTGGCAGCTTCTCACCAAAGATCGACTTGACGGCGAGCATTGGGCGGGGATCAGTTATAGCTGTTTTTGCGATCCCGGTAAGTTCGACGGCGCGCGCATCAATGATGTCCAGAGGTTGTCCGCGCTCGTCAATGCCTCGGCCTAGATACAATATCCAACTCGCGACAACCAGGCTCAATAGATTCGTGGGAAGGCGTTGCTCTAGTAATTCAACGATCGAGGGGAGGAGCCACTTCGGAATTTTCGCTGAGCCTTCGGAACAGATCCGGGTCACCTGATCGTTGATGGTGGGATTCGAGAAGCGTTCCATGAGGGACTTTTTGTATTCCGTCACGGAGACATCGGCAATCTTCGGAACGACGGGCGTTACCTCCTCCATGAAGCGCTCCACGAAGGAGTTGAAGAGCGGGTCGTTCATTACCTCATGCACATAGGTGAAGCCGTTCAGAGCGCCGAGGTAAGCCATAGCCAGGTGGCTGCCATTTAAGAGACGCATTTTCATGATCTCGTAAGGAGCGACATCCGTTATCAGCTGCGCGCCGACCCGCTCCCACTGGGGTCTGCCGTTGCAGAAGGTGTCTTCGATCACCCACTGGCGGAATGGCTCGGTCACTACCGGCCACGCGTCGTCAATGCCGAAGTTGCCTCGTAGCCAGGCGATATCCGCCGGAGGTGGCGCGGGTGT
>CAXUCT010000088.1:8195-12751 GCA_964249415.1 uncultured Bryobacteraceae bacterium
AGGACATCACAGTAAAGGGCGGCAAACCACGTTTGCGCCGCCGGTCCAATGCCTCGGCAATCAGGCCCATTGAAGAGATGGGTTCCGTTGGATGATGAAGGTCATGCTGGATGCCGGGATGGTTGGAGAGGAACTCTCCGGTGCCTTCATCGATGAAGTAGCCACCCTCGGTAATCGTCAGGGAGACAAGGCGCGTCTCGATGGAAGCCATCCTCTCGATGGCGGCTTCGGGGTTCTCCGGCACGTAAATGTAGTCGACCAGAGAGCCGATCACACGGGCGGCCTGTCCGCTCGCGCTGCGCTCAATGACTGTGTAAAGGTAATCCTGCCCTGCGAGGGCATCGCGCATGCGGTTGTCACTTTGCAACACGCCGACGCCGCACTCACCCCATCTTTCAGTACCCTCAAGGGCGAGCAGATCATCCAGGTAGACGGCCTGATGCGCACGGTGAAATCCGCCGACGCCGATATGGACGGTGTGTTGTCGCAGCCGGTCGCGATCATAGGCAGGAGTTTTTACTTCGCTGCGGAGATTCCTCAAGGTAGCGCTGCTAAGCCGGATACTGGGGCTGTTGGAAGCCATCGTCAGATCTACTGGGGTGAAAGGGCAGGCGCAGGTCTTATTGAGTCGCCGTTGCGGTCGAACAGGTGAAGGAATCTCGGATCCATCTTGACTTGGATCTGCTGATCGGGACGAACGCCGCTCTCTCCATTGACCCTTATTGTAAGAGGGTCGCCAGGCGCGAGGTTGAGGTGAAGATAACTTTCGCTGCCGAGATGTTCGACTGCCTGTACGTGCGCAGGGAGGCCGTCGTCGGCGGCAAGAGTGATGTGCTCCGGCCGAATGCCGAGGGTCACCTTGTCTCCGGCCGCGGCCGTTCCGGAGTTTACCGGGACGTGAAGCGTTGCTCCGCCGCCCAAGGCAATTACCGCTCCGGCGGGGATAATCTGCTGGACGGAGGCGGCGAGGAAGTTCATTCGTGGAGATCCGATGAACCCCGCGACGAAGAGATTGCGCGGGGAACGATAGAGATCCATGGGAGAGCCGACCTGCTCGATGATGCCGCCTTGCAGGACGACGATGCGGTCGGCCATGGTCATGGCTTCCACCTGATCGTGCGTTACATAGATCATGGTGGCGCGCAGCTGCCGGTGAAGCTTGGTGAGCTCGAGACGCATGCGGACGCGCAACGCGGCGTCGAGATTGGACAAAGGTTCATCGAAGAGGAAGACCTTGGGATCGCGGACGATCGCGCGTCCAATGGCGACGCGCTGGCGCTGGCCTCCGGACAAGGCTTTCGGCTTCCGGTCAAGGAAGGTTTCAAGGTTCAGAATGCGCGCGGCTTCGAGGACTTTCTTCTGGCGTTCCGCCTTGGGCACGCCGGCAAGCTTCAGACTAAATGACATGTTCTCCGCCACGTTCATGTGCGGGTATAGGGCGTAGCTCTGGAAGACAATCGCGAAGCCACGCTTGCCCGGCGGCACGCCGTTCACCCTTTGGCCGTCGATCAGCAGATCGCCTGAGGTAATTTCTTCGAGGCCGGCGATGAGGCGCAGAAGAGTAGATTTGCCGCAGCCGGAAGGGCCCACGAAGACGGTCAACTCCCCATCGTGAATCGTGAGATCGATGCCTTTGATGACTTCCGAGGTGTCGTAGCTTTTGCGTATTTGTTTCAGTTGCACGGTTGCCATGTCGCGTCTCTGTTTCTTATTTCACGGCGCCAAACGTAAGACCGCGAACCAGCTGTTTTTGGCTCATCCATCCCAGAATCAGGATGGGTGCGATGGCCATGGTTGAGGCGGCCGAAAGTTTCGCATAGAAGAGCCCCTCCGGACTTGAAAACGAGGCGATGAAAGCTGTGAGCGGCGCTGCTTTGGCGGCTGTCAGAGTCAGGCTCCAAAAGGCCTCGTTCCAGGAAAGAATAACCGCAAGCAGACTGGTGGAAAACAGTCCGGGCAGGGACAACGGGAGGACCAGGTTACCCAACTCCTGAACCGGTCCAGCACCGTCCATTCGCGCGGCTTCGAGAATCTCGCGCGGGACCTCTTTAAAGAACGTGTAGAGCATCCAAACAATGATCGGGAGATTGAGCAGCGCATCAACAACGAGCAGCGCTGTCCTGGTATCGAGCAGGCCCATGTCGCGGCAGATGAGATAGACCGGAACGAGGACTCCGACAGATGGCATCATCTTAGTGGAAAGCATCCACAGGAGAGTGTCTTTTGTGCGCTTGGTGGGGAAGAAGGCCATTGCGTAAGAGGAAGGGACGGCAAGGGCCAGGGCGAGTAGAGTAGACCCGATAGAGACGATTACGCTGTTCCAGGCAAAGTGAAAGTAATTGGATCGGTCCTGCACAGCGCGGTAATTTTCAAGGGTCGGCTGGAAGAAGAGGTGGGGAATGCGCGAGATGGCCTCGGTTTCTGTCTTGAAACTTGTCAAGACCATCCAGAAGACGGGGAAGGCGAGAAGCAGCGCCACCGACCAACCAAGAAGTGTCATGAGCCACTTCTGTCGAAGGCTTTTTGAAAGCACATTATGCATCGAGGTTGCGCGCGAACGAGCGCATCAGAAACAGAGCCAGCACATTAGCCAAGACGATGGCGATCAGACCGGCAACCGATGCGCCGCCGATATCATATTCCATCAGGGCATAGCGATAAATCAGGAACGATAAGTTGGTGGAGGCAAAGCCCGGGCCACCGGAGGTGGTGACGTAGATCTCCGCAAAGATACCGAGAAAAAAGATCGACTCGATCATGGTTGTGGCCGCAATGGCTCGTCCCAGGTGAGGCCAGATAATGTAGCGGAACATGGCGATCGGGCCGGCGCCATCCATGCGGGCGGCTTCTTTGCGTTCTCCGTCAAGCGATTGCACGGCAGTCAGCAGCGTGAGCACGGCGAATGGAAGCCACTGCCAAGACACGATGATGATGATGGAGGCGAGAGGCGCCACACCGAACCAATCGATGGGTTTGAGACCGGCGCAACGCATGAGGAAGGCGAGCAAGCCGTTGTCGGGGTGCATCATCATGTTCTTCCAGACCAGCGCGCTGACGGTTGGCATGATGAAGAAGGGAGCGAGGGCGAGAACCCTGGCAATGCCGCGGCCGAAGAACTCCTGATCGAAGAGAACGGCGAGTAGGGTGCCCAGCCCGATGGTAATGACCAGCACGGAACCCACAAGAAGAATGGTGTTCCAGATTGCCAGAGCGAGGCTGGGATCGCTCAGCATATAGCGGTAGTTGCCAAGCCCATCAAAGCCCGTCCGGTCCGGCTGCATGATGTTATAGCGCCGGAAGGAAAACCAGAGCGTCATCAGGAGTGGAATTACGGACCAGATAAACAGCGCGGCGATAGCGGGCGTTTTAAGCGAAAATCGCGCCAGGCTATCTCGCCGGCTACTAGCCCCGGTTTCATCAAAGGACACGGGATCGGGAGTGAGCTGTCTGTCTGCCATGAATGGTTTTGTCGCGGCCGGACTATTGAGGTAGTCCGGTACGCTTCTGGACCCGCTCCGTAGCAGCCTGCGCTTTACGGAGAGCTTCCTCGACTGAGATATCTCCGACCAACGCGGCTGCGATCAATTGTCCTACCTGGTTGCCGATGGTAGGGAACGATGGGATGACGATGCATTGAATGCCGGTGTAGGGTACAGGCTGTTTGGTTGGATGCAGCGGGTCGGCAGCCATAATCGACTTGTAGGTGAGGCCCGCGAATGGGGCAGTGGCGAGATACTGCGGTTGCTCATAGGTCGAGCGCCGCGTGCCGGACGGAACGGCAGCCCAGCCGTTCGTCTGGGCAACGAGCCGGATGTAATCCTTCGAGGTCGCCCACTCGATGAATTTCAGGGCAGCAGCGGAGTGTTTGGACGACGCGGGCACCGCGAGTCCCCAGAACCAGAGCCATTGTGCGCCGCGCGGAGTTACGGCGATGGGTGCGGAAGCAAAGCCGACGGTAGCCGCAACCTTCGATTGGGTGGAATCGTACAGCGTACCAGCGGCCACGGTAGCATCTATCCACATTCCGCAGCGCCCGTTTTCAAAAAGCGTGAGCGACTCGTTGAAGCCATTTGAGCTGCTGCCCGGGGGACCGTACCGCTGAAGAAGGTTCACGTAGAACGCCACGGCGTTATGCCACTCCGGTGTGTCAAGCTGTGGCTTCCAGGTCTGATCGAACCAGCGGCCACCAAACGTATTGACGACGGTGGAGATGTAGGCCATGTTTTCGCCCCAGCCTGGCTTTCCGCGCAGACAAACGCCATACACACCCTTTGCCGGGTTGTTGAGGGTTTTGGCGAAGCGCGTAATATCGGCGTAGGTTGGCTGTGCGGGCATAGTCAGGCCTGCCTGCAGAAAGAGATCCTTACGATAGTAGGTCAGCGAACTTTCGGCGTAGAAGGGCAGAGCATAGAGCCTGCCCCCGTAAGAGGCGCCATCGCGAATGGGCTTTAGCAGATCGTTGAGGTCATAGGCTGGTGAGAGCTTGTCTTCGATCGGCAAGAGCCAACCACGGCGTCCCCAGATCGGCGCCTCCAGCGGACCGATCGTGACGACAT
>CAXUCT010000089.1:0-3336 GCA_964249415.1 uncultured Bryobacteraceae bacterium
GCCCAATATATCGGCCGTAGTCACCTGCCCATAAGCTGCCGCGCTAGACAGCGATAGCAAGCTGGCCAAAAAGACGAGAAAAGATCGTACATAAGAACTGGTCAACATAGACTAACCTCAAACTCTGGTCTCCCGGACCAGAAAACCTTTACTTACCGGTAGAATACAGGCATAACCCTGTGACTGTCAAAGGCCATTTTCCTGAGGGACTGCACTATATTTTTTGGAATCATAAGACAAGTTAACTTCTAAATTCAGTAAGCCATATTTCGTGTCCAGCCGGCGCCGTGCCTTGATCGCGCTTAATGATTGTAGTCCGCGACTTCAGTCGGTCGTTTGTCGATAAAACAGCACGCCGACCCTGCCGCGGCAGCTCCATTTCCGGTTCGGAAGACGAGGCACTACATCCGTCATGCCTATGTCTAGTTCGTTTTCTGGCGCCTGCAGCTTCTTACGGGCAAGCAGCCAAACGAATCCGGAGTAACTTTCAGGTGATGCCAGTTCCCGGTTTTCATATTGAATTTCCTGGTTGAGCGAGCGATGAATGTCGTCAGAGCTTGATGTGGATGCGCATCGCCCCGATGTATTTGTCAGCGGCGCCGTAGTAGCCGGTCATCTCTAACGTCTGTTTGGAAACAGCGGACTGGGGGACGGCTCCTTCCAGGAAAATGACGTTGGGCACATTGCCGGTCTTTTCCCACGGGAGCGAAGGCGACGCGAACGGACGGTGCGCCCGGGCAATTACGCGGGCCGGATCGCGACGGTCAAATAAAACCCATCCGGGGCTATACACAAGGTTGTCGTCGGCTCCGTTATACAGCAGAAGAATGCCGTCGCCAGTCAGGAAGGGCGGCGGGCCCGGCTCCATTACTCTCGAGTCGAACGCGCCTGGCCGTCGGTCCAGAACCGGTTTATCGGTTGCATCCTTCCAGTGAAGCAAGTCGGGCGAGGAGGCCAGCCCCATGTAATCACGCGATTTGCCGTCGGCGTCCTGCTGCGTGCCCAGGTAGTACATCCACCATCTGCCGTTGATCTTTTGGGGCACGATGGCTCCCGATTTAGTCCACTGCGTGTTCCAAGCGCCGCGGTAAGCCGGCAGGATGATTCCCCTGCGCTGCCAATGCAGCAGATCGGAGGAAGTGGCAAGACACAGTTGAGCGGAGTGCAGGTCATAGGCGGTGTAGGTCAAATAATACGTTCCGCCAATCTCGACGACACGTGGATCTTCAAGGCCGCCATTCTGCTCGTAGGGCGCGCTGGGAGACAAGACAGGCTCTGGCCGGGCGGTAAAGTGCAGGCCGTCTGCGCTCTCCGCATAGCCAATTTGGGATGTATGGTGCTGATCCTGAGCCCGGAACAAAAGCACGGTTTTTCCTCGGGCCAGAATGGCAGCGGGATTGAAGAGTCCGAATTCGGTGGACCCGCTGCCAGGACTAAGAAGCGGCGTGTCAGCAATCCGCTCGCACTTGATTTCGACCGAAAGAATAGTCGCCAGCAGTCCCGTAGCACTCAGCACCGTTGCGAAAACAGGGGGTAACAGTTTGCTAGCTGACATGCGTCTGAACATGCATCCTTGCCTAGGGAAATATCTAGGCCGTATACACTAAGTTGAATATTAACTCGATGCAGGCGTCGCTCCGGCTGGAAGGGATTACTCAGGACATTCGTTATGGATGGAGAATCTTCTCGCGCACTCCGGGCTTTACTGCGATCGTCATTCTGACCTTAGCTCTTGCAATCGGCGCCAACACCGCGATTTTCAGCATCATTCAAGCAGTTCTGCTGCGGCATCTTCCTTACCGAGACCCTTCGAGCCTGGTGGCCGTATGGGACCGATCCACGCGTGCCACGGGAACGTCTAAGCTTTTCAATGTCTATGGCGACCTGCAAGCCTACCAGGAGAGCAGCCACAGCTTCGTGCAGCTTGCCGGCGCTAATTGGGCAGGAGACGATCAGACGATGAGCGGCCGCGGGGCCGCCAAGGACGTTTTTGCCGTCTCGGTGACCCAGAATCTGTTCAGCGTGTTGGGCGCTGTGCCTGCCGTTGGCCGTACCTTTGTTCCGGATGATGTGAAGCGTGGTTGCGCCGTGGTGCTGAGCGATGGTTTCTGGCGGAAGGCGCTTGGCGGGGAGAGAAGCATCGTAGGCCAGAGCATACGACTAGATGACCAGAGCTGCGATGTCGTAGGCGTGATGCCACGGAGCTTCGCTTTTTATCCTGACCCGACAGACTTGTGGACCCTGATTACTGATGCCAGTGCCATCGCGCGCGACCCGAACCGCCACAGCATCGCCATCTTCGGACGCTTGAAACCGGGCGTGCCGATCGAAGCAGTGCTTCCAGAGTTAAAGGTCCTGCACAAGCAAGCGCATCTTAAAGACCGGCACGCGCGCGGTTCCGAGCCACAGATCATCCCCCTCGAAGAGGACTTCACGTCGTTGGCGGGACGCAATCTGCGCCTTAGTCTGCTGGTGCTGTTTGCCGCGGTAGTTGCGGTTCTCCTGATTGCCTGCGTCAACGTGGCGAATCTGCTGCTGGGACGATCTTTAGCGCGGCAAAAAGAATTGGCGGTCCGAGTCGCGCTGGGTTCCCGGCGCGGCAGGTTGCTGCGGCAACTTTTGACCGAGAACTTACTGCTCTCCCTCACGGCCGCCGTTATTGGATGCGCTCTGGCCGTGGCTGCCGTGCGTTATTTCCGGGCATTGGAACCTATCACCATGCGGGTGGGGAAACCGGTGGAAGTCAACCTTCCGGTACTGGCCTTTACTGCCGGCCTGACCGTGCTGACGACACTGCTGTTTGGCTTGTTCCCGGCTTGGAAGGCGTCGCAAATAGACCTGAACAACGTGCTGAAGTCAAGCGGCCGAAGCGCATCCCTCGATCCAGTCAAACAGCGAATCGGCCGGGCGCTGGTGGTTTTTGAAGTGATGGTTTCACTGGTGCTGCTGATCGGCGGGGGACTACTGATTCGAAGCGTGATCGGATTCACCACGGCTCCGTTGGGCTTTGCAACCGGGCGAATGATCATCTTGTCCGTTAGCCTTCCGCCGCTCTCGTATGCTACGCCAGAGCAACGCACGCGTTACTACGATCGCGTACAGGACCGCCTAGTGGAGATGCCGGAGGTTCAGGGCTTCACGTTGACCACGGCGATCCCTTCGATAGCTGGTCCGACTGGCGTGCTGTCCGTAGAAGGGCGGCCTGAAGCGGAGAACGCGGTAAACGATACGCAGCAAAATTTCATCGGAGATCAATACTTCCGGTTTTTCCGAGTGCCCTTGCAGCGCGGGCGCGAGTTTACGCCCGGAGATGGCGCCCAAAACGAGTTGGTCGCG
>CAXUCT010000089.1:3346-12727 GCA_964249415.1 uncultured Bryobacteraceae bacterium
GCTTCGCATCATTGGGGTGGTTCGGGACGAGAAGCACTTCAGCAATCAGCAAGAGATGAGTTGGGTGGTTTCGCCTTTAATTTACCGGCCTATCAGGCAGGACCCTGCGGCGCAGATGCATATTCTGATCCGCGGGGCGGCAGATGGAAGCCGCTTGGGCGCCGTGGTTCAGAAAGAGATCGCGGGTTTAGATCCCGGCGTCCCCGTATACGATGTGGATACGTTGCGGCACTACATTTCTCACTTCACGGCCTATCCAGAATTTCGGGCTGTGCTGCTGGGTGGTTTCGCGGGCTTGGCGCTGCTGCTGGCGGTGGTCGGCTTATACGCCGTGCTGTCACAGCTTGTGGAGCAGCGCACGCAAGAGATTGGCGTGCGGGTGGCGCTAGGCGCGCAACGGAGCGATGTGCTAACGCTGGTTATGCGGGGCGGCCTGCTGCTGATTGCAGTGGGGATCGCGTTGGGACTATTTGCAGCGTGGGGCCTCACGCGATTCCTTTCGAGTCTGCTGTATGGCGTAGGCAGCACAGACCCCCTCACGTTTGGCGGTGTTTCACTGGTGCTGGCTGCGGCCGCGTTGGTGGCGATGTATGTGCCCGCCCGGCGCGCGGCGAGGGTGGACCCGATCAAAGCGCTGCGGCACGAGTAGGGCGGCACGCAAGCATGGGGTCGCCGGCGCGCGGCACCCTCTGATGCCACACTGAAAACTTGGAGACTAACGCGGAGCCCAGTGTAAGGGCAGCCTTCTGGCGCAACGTCAAGCGCATTGACAAAAGCAAGATAAACAGCAAGTGGATTGCGTTTCGTAACGCGACGGCGGTGGCGCTGCCGCTTGGAATCGGCATTGCCTTAGGCGAGCCGCTGGGCGCGGTGGCCGTTGCAACGGGCGCGTTGAACGTCTCTTATTCCGACGGTACCGATCCGTATGCCCGCCGTGCTCGCCGGATGTTGAGTTGGTCCGTTCTGGGAGCCCTGGCTGTATTCGTCGGTTCGATCAGCGGGCCCTATCATTTCGCAGCGATATTCGTGGCGGCGGCATGGGCCTTTGTAGCCGGTATGTGCGCATCGATCAGCATTAAGGCGGGCGATTTGGGAACTAATACGCTGGTGGCAGTGCTTGTGTTCTCCGCGCGCGGGGCCCTGCCGCTGAAGGGCGCGCTGATTACCGCGGCACTCGTTTTAGGCGGTGGACTGCTGCAGACTGCTTTCGCGCTATTGCTTTGGCCTGTCCGGAAAAACTTGCCCGAGCGCCGAGCCATTGGGCAAGTGTATCTTGATCTTGCGGGCGAGTTGAAGCCGCATTCGGATATTCTGCTTACCGGACCTCTCCGGCCGGCGAGCACCGGGATGCAAGATACCTTATCCGCTCTAGGACGGGATCACACTACGGAAGGCGAGCGATTCCGGCTTTTATTCGATCAGGCAGAGCGAATCAGAATGTCCGCGTTTCTCGTTGGACGGTTGCACACCGAGCAGCAACACGAGGCGAGAAAGAATAGCGCGGCCAACGAAGGCGCCGAGGAATGGATGAAGCAACTGCTTGAGACCTCATCGGAGCTTCTCGCGGCTGTCGGCCATTGCCTCCTGGAAGGGTCGTGGGCAGAGCAAGGGAAAGCGCTGCTCGGTCGGATTCAGGCGGTCGCGGAGGCGGCACACAGCACGGAGAGTTCGTCTTCGCTCGGCCCCGAACTGGCCTCCGCTACCGATGTGCTGGCCGGTCAACTCCGCGCGGCAGCAGAACTCGCCGACCATTCCACTCCGGAAGGCTTACAAGGGTTTGACGAGCGCGAAGCTACACACCCTTGGAAGCTGCAAGCCGCTAACTGGATAGCAACTCTGCAGGCGAATCTTGATTGGCGCTCGACTTTCTTCCGCCATGCCGTGCGGCTAGCCGCTTGCGTCGCGGCCGCAGATGCTATCGGCCGCGGCATCAGCTGGCAGAGATCGTATTGGATCCCCATGACGGTAGCCGTCATTCTTAAGCCCGACTTCACCAGCACGTTCAGCCGAGGCGTGTTGCGCCTGGCGGGCACTTTCGGCGGGCTGATTCTGGCGACGATTCTTTATCAC
The DNA here is from genome assembly GCA_964249415.1 of uncultured Bryobacteraceae bacterium. Taxonomy (GTDB): domain Bacteria; phylum Acidobacteriota; class Terriglobia; order Bryobacterales; family Bryobacteraceae; genus Bog-105. Next base: position 5,417 of record CAXUCT010000089.1, read on the forward strand.
GCGCTGCCGGCGTCCGCGTGGAGGCAGCTGATGCTGGTTGGCATCTTCACGTTCGCTCTCCGCTGGATCGGGCCGGCCAACTACGGCGTCTTTAGCTTCGCCATCAGCGGACTGATTGTCTTCCTGATCGCTGCCACTGGCATCGCGCCCAATCAGGTAGTCGTACTTCGCGCGTTGAATACAGTGGCCGGCGGGGTTCTCGCGCTGCTTGCCTACGTTCTCTGGCCCACTTGGGAGCGAACACAAGTTTACGAAGCTGTGGCAGAAATGTTGGACACGACTCGAACGTACCTGCAAGCAGTGCTGCAGCGCTTCAAGACCGCTGATTCCGCTTCCGACACGGTGTTGAACAAGAGCCGTGATGATTGGAGGCGAGCCCGCTCCAATGCGGAAGCGTCTGTTGATCGCGTCAGCTCAGAGCCAAGAATCACAGCTGAAAAGCTGAACTGCCTGACATCCATATTGGCCAGTTCGCACGCCCTAATGCACGCGCTGGTGGGCTTAGAAGCGGGCGTGGTGCAGGCACCGGTTCAAACCTGCCCCGAGGTTTTTGAAAAGTTTGCCAACGACGTGGAACTCACGCTGTATTTCCTCGCCGCGGCATTGCGCGGTTCTTCTCCGGCTGCGGAGACTCTTCCGAAGCTAAGGGAAGATCACCGGCGTTTGGTTCAATCGCGTAAGGCTTTCTCCTCAGATGATGAGTTTGTACTGATCGAGACTGACCGCATGACGGTCAGTCTCAATACGCTTCGAGAGCAGGTGGTGAAGTGTCTTCCTTAACCGCTTGCTCACGCGCGCGGCTCAGTTGGCCTTTCGAGCAGCTTGTCTAGTGTGATGGGCAGGTCGCGCACGCGCACTCCGGTGGCGTGAAATACAGCGTTTGCGACGGCTGCACTGGAGCCGGTGATGCCTATTTCACCAATGCCTTTGGCGCCGATTGGGTTGATGTGTTCATCCTTCTCATCCACCCACAAGGCTTCGAACTTACCGATGTCGAGGTTCACGGGGACGTGATACTCCGCGAGATTGTTGTTGACCCAGCGGGCAAGCCGTTTATCGGTGGCCGCCTGCTCATAGAGAGCCATGCTGACGCCCCACACCATACCACCGAGTAGCTGGCTGCGAGCAGTTTTCGCATTGAGGATTTTGCCCGCGCCGAAGCAACCCACCATCCGCGATACCTTGATTTCGCCGAGATCGGCATCCACGCGAACTTCGGCGAACTGCGCTCCGAAGGCGTACATGGAGTAACGCTCCTTCTCGTCGCCGGGCTTGGCGTTGGCTTGACCTTCGACGTGCGGCTGCCCGCTGCGCGCCATCAGCGCCTGGAAAGTTTCGCCCTTAGCCGGATTGCTTCGCGAAAACAGGCGGCCATTTTCAAGTACGACGTCCTGCGCGCTCGCTCCGGAGAGTGGCGATTGCCCGTCGCTCACCGCCATTTGAACCAGCTTTTCGCGCAGTGCTTGCGACGCCAGGTACACTGCCGAGCCGGTGCTAGCGGCGGTCTGCGATCCGCCGGATACAGGCGTTTCGGGCAGGATCGTATCGCCGAGCCGGAACTTGACCTTGTTTGCCGGAACGCCGAAAGAATCGGCGGCTATCTGGGTCATGATGGTGTAGGTTCCGGTACCCAGATCTTGCGTTCCAGCGTCGACCGAAAACGTTCCATCCGGGTTCAAACGCGCGGTTGCGTTGGAGGCGCTGCGGCGCGTCGGGTAGACGGCGGTCGCCATACCCCAGCCAATTAGTTCGTTGCCTTCGCGCATGGAACGGGGCTCCATAGTACGACGGCTCCAGCCAAAGCGCTCTGCGCCTTGGCGATAACATTCCCGGAGTGACTTACTCGACCAGGGCTTCCGCTTTTCAGGGTCGGCCTCGGCGTAGTTCTTGAGCCGGAACTCAAGGGGATCCATCTTCAGCGCATAGGCCATTTCGTCCATGGCTGCCTCAAGCCCAAAGGTGCCCGGCGCTTCACCGGGCGCCCGCATGAACGAAGGAGTGCCGATGTCGGACTTCACAACCTTATGCGTGGTGCTGTTGTTCGGTGATTCATACAGCATGCGCGCGGTGAGGCTGGCTGTTTCGACGAATTCGTCAAAGGTAGACGTATGGCACAGCGTCTCGCTTTTGAGTGCTGTCAAGGCACCGTCGGTTTTTGCGCCCATCGAAATACTTTGACGTGTTTCGGAACGAAAGCCCAGCATGCCGAACATCTGCGGGCGCCGGACTTCCAACTTGATAGGCCGGTTGATTTGTTTGGCAGCCATGGCCGCGAGAATGACATGCGACCAAACCGGACCTTTGCTGCCGAAGCCGCCGCCCAAATACGGCGAAATCACGCGCACGTTTTCAGGCTTGAGCCCCAGCAGTTCCGCAACGCGCTTGCGATCGCTGAAAACGCCCTGCGTTGCATCGTATAGAGTGAGGCGGTCCGGCGCGTCCCAGACGGCGACCGTGGCGTGGGGCTCCATCGGATTGTGAACTTCAAAGGGCGTCCAGTATGCGGCATCGACTCGCTTAGCAGCTTGACTTAAGCCGCTCTGCATGTCACCGCGATGGCTGGTTGCAGGATCGCCGCCACCACCCACTTTTTCAGGTGTAGACGCTTCGGATTCGCGGCTCTCGAGATCAACGTGCGGCGTGTCGGCGGCGTATTGAACCTGGACCAGGCGTGCGCCCTCCATAGCGGCTTCGAGCGTCTCCGCTACCACGAGGCCGATGGGTTGGTTTGCATAGCGCACGATGTCGTCCTGGAGTACTTGCACCACTCGGCCGGTAGGAGGGCTCTTCTTCTGGCTCTCGAGTTCGGGCAGCTTCATCGCATTGGCGTGCGTCATGACGAGCAACACGCCGGAGGCTCGCTCGGCTGCGGCCGTGTCCATTGATGTAATGCGGCCTTTGGCGATGCTGCTGGTGACCATCACGGCATAGGCGACGTTCGGGATCTGATGCTCAGCGGCGTAAGTGGCGCGGCCTATCACCTTCAGCCGGCCGTCGATGCGGTCAATGGGTTGACCAATCAAAGCTTGACTCTTCGAATTTTCCATTAGAAATCTTCCATTACAAATCTTCCGTTCTTAGACCAGCGTCGCGGCGGTGGTTACCGCACGGACGATGCTGCGGTGTGCGAGTTCCACTTTGAAGGCGTTGTCGTGATAAGGCTTGGCATCATGCAATTCCGCTTCGGCAGCAGCACGCAGAGTCGCCGTCTCAGGCTTCTTGCCTTTGAGCGCCTTCTCAGCTTTGGAGGCGCGCCAAGGTTTATGCGCCACGCCGCCTAAGGCGATGCGCGCTTCGCGAACGGCGCCGTCGTCATCCAGATCGAGCACCGCGGCAACCGAAACCAGGGCGAAGGCGTAGGAGTTGCGATCGCGCACTTTCAAGTACGTCGAACGCTTGGCATACGGCATCGCGGGCAGATCGATCGAAGTAATCAGTTCACCCGGCTGAAGGTTGGTGTCTATCTGTGGCGTATCGCCGGGGAGGCGATGAAACTCCGCCATGGGAATAGAACGCGCGCCCTTTGGCCCTTTGACTTGCACCACGGCTTCCAAGGCCACCAGCGCGACGCACATATCGCTGGGATGCGTGGCGATGCATTCCTCACTCGCGCCCAGAATGGCGTGTATGCGGTTGTAGCCCTCTTTCGCCGCGCAGCCGCTGCCTGGGACGCGCTTGTTGCACTCACGGTAGCTTGGATCGTAAAAGTAGTAACAGCGCGTCCGCTGCAAGGGATTGCCGCCCATCGTTGCTTTGTTTCGTAGCTGCTGGGATGCGCCGGCGAGGATGGCCTGACTCAGAACCGGGTAGCGCGAACGAATGGTGGGGTGGTTCGCCGCATCCGTATTGGTCACGAGAGCGCCGACGCGAACGCCGCCTTGACGCTCCTCAATAGTGGTCAACGGGAGGCGGTGGACGTCGACCAGATGAGCCGGCTGCTCCACGCCCATCTTCATCAGGTCGAGCAGGTTTGTGCCGCCGCCGATAAAGCGCGCGTCAGGCGCTTGCGCATAGGCGCTGATCGCGTCGTCGACGGTCTTAGGACAGGTGTAAGTAAAAGGTCTCACGCCATCCTCCTTTGCTCTACTGCGCGAATAGCGTCGACAATGCCGACGTAGGCACCGCAGCGGCAGATATTTCCGCTCATGCGCTCACGGATTTCGTCATCTGTCAGTTTTATAGGTTGAACGTTTGAGATGTAGGGGGTGAGGACGCTGGGAGCGCCGCTTTTGGCTTCGGCGAGCATCGCCACCGCCGAGCAGATCTGGCCCGGGGTGCAGTAGCCGCACTGAAAGCCGTCATGCTCGATGAAGGCGGCCTGCATGGGATGAAGATTGCCATCCTGAGCTAAGCCTTCGACGGTGGTGATGCGGTCGCCATCGTGCATCACGGCCAGGCTCAGGCAGGAGTTGATGCGGCGGTCGTTAACCAGCACTGTGCAGGCGCCACATTGACCATGGTCACAGCCCTTTTTGGTACCGGTGAGGTGCAGATTTTCCCGCAGCAAATCGAGCAGGGTGACGCGCGTGTCGATCTGAAGATCGTGCTGCTGACCGTTGACCGTAAGGCTGCACTTCGCCAGCGGCGCCTGCGCACCGCTGCTTTGCGGCGCTTGCGCGATCATGCTTTGCGGCGCTTGCGCCGCTGTCGGCAACCCGGTAGCTACGCCGCCGGCAACCGTGGCTCCAACGAATTCGCGCCGGCTCAGGCCAGACGGCGCACCGTCCATTCGTTTCCCGTCATTTTCCATTTAAGTTCCTCGCTAAGCGCTTCATAGGACTCTTTGAAGTTAGAGACAGGCCTTAGCCGAATGTGACAGCCAGCTCACAATTAGTATGATGCACGGGTTCTTGCGATAGAGTTGCTGTTTGATGGACGCACCTCCGGCGCAGCAGGGTAATTCGGAGAGTGCATTCGGGACCTTATGCAGCTTGAGAATGCATTTTGGCGGTTCCCATAGCGGCGTTACGATCCTTGATCATAGTCGCGCGAGCGAGGTTGGCGGCGCGGACGCCTTCGAGATAGGACTCGATGTCGTCGATTGAAAATTCGAAGCCACGGTCTGCGGGGTTGAAGGGCTGACCGTCGTGTTTGGCGGCGAGGTAAAGCTTTGATGCGACATCGAGGTCGATTCTCTCGCGCGCATCGCGTTCGGTTTGCATTTTACGCAGCTCGGCGGTGTCTTTTTCGTAGCGGCGGGCGAGGCGGCCTTCCTGAAGTTGGAGGTTGCGGAGCTGTTTCTCGTAAGTGAGATAGGTCTTGAGCTCAATCATGCCGGGGCGGAGCGACACGTCGTGATCGTCGAAGCTGGAAGCAAACTGAATACGGCCTTGCGCATAGATAGCCATCTCGAGAGCGGGGATGCGCTTGAGGCGCCAAGCGGTGTCGGCAATGGATTGGACGAGATCGCACTCGCGTTGGGTGAGGGGGCGGAGTTCGTTTGTGTAGGCGAGCACGTGTTGCCCGTAGGCAGCGGCATCGTCGGCTGGGAGAAGGACTGTGCGTCCGGTGAGCGCGGTTTTAACGGCGTTGAGGCAGGATTTGGCTCGGCCTTCGGATGTGGTGGGGCCGGCGGAGAGGAGCGAGTTGGCGCGATTGGCGTTGAGCTTCGCTTGGCTGATTGGCCTCGGCTGGCTGGGTAGCTCGGGACGGTTAGCCGGGATGAAGCACGCCTCAGTGACTTGCGGTTCTTCGAAATGATTGAACGTGTCTGAAGTAGATTGGGCAACGGCGGCCTCGACGGGCCGGGTAGTGGATCTCGCTTCGGCTTTACGGGCCAGCTTCTTGGCTTTGCGCTCAGCAGCGCGGCGAATGGAACGAGGGGTCATGCAGTCTCCTTTAAAAAAGTAATGGCTCGCGAGAGGATGGACCTCGACGCGAGCCTGCAAGAACGTAGCATGCCGATGGCTTAAAACGTTCTATGTACGTCTGATTTTCGCTGTAGGTTTATCAAACTACTGGAAAAATAAATGTATGCAAAACTGAACTGAGGGGGAGACGCTTCCGACTCTATTCGCCTTCCCGTGAGGTTAAGACGTGACCATCGAAATCAACCGGCCGGAGCTGGAAGCGCTTATTCAGCAACGGCTTGGAACCGGTCAGTTCGACAATGTTGAGGAATTGCTGACGACGGCACTTTCCTACCTCCCCGATGATACGCGCTTCCATCGCGAGGTTCGCCGTGAATCAGTCCGACGAATGAAGGAGTTCGGCAAGCGCAATAGGCTGGGCCTCGGGGAGACAGTGACACGCAAACTGCTGCACGAAGGTCATCGCTACTAATGGATGCGTTCGTTCTGGACGCCTCGGTAACGATTTCGTGGTGCTTCCCGGACGACCCGACCGAAAATACTTCCTATAGCGAGGCGATTCTCGAGACACGCCAGGAACCGGATCAACTGTTGGGGCCCATCTCGATCTATTATAGCGTGACAGTGAACAACCAGTTTCCCTGCCCAAAGGTGGCGCTAAAACCGAAACGCACGCCAGCGAAGAAAAACAAGCATGGAGATCGCGTCCGCAACCGGGAGGTATGTCCACAGCCTTTATCTCCGGAGCACCGCCGATAGAATCCTGGACGTTATGTCGTCGTATTCCGGGCAAACAGGGCGTTGACCTGTTCGCGAACCTCTGCCCTCATCCTTTGAAGGGCGTCTGGGTCGAACGTTTGTCCAGTATGGCTTGCAAGAGCTTGCTCAATATTTTTCTCCATGAGGCGGATTATTGCCTCCCTCGCAAGCGGGTCATTGCCGGGATCAATACCTACCCCAACACTTGGATGCCGCTTCTTGTGCTCTTCGACCACCTTCTGGAACTCCTCCTGTTTTTGCCGAATTCTTTCTTCTTCGTCAGATGAAAATTCTGGTGTGTCTGGCATGTCCCGATGTTAAGCTTGCCCCAAAGCTTACAGATGTCTCACAAAGCACCCTTTGCGAGACTAAGTCCGTTCGTATTGACGGGCGAGCTGTTGAAGGGCTCCTAAGAGAAAATAGTGCGTGGGAGCGTGTCGAACATGAAGGACAACAAACATATCGTGACGAGGTTCGTAGAAGAGCTTTGGAACGAGCGGAAGCTTGAAGTCGCCGACACCATTTTCGATGAAGACTGCCACACGCACCAACTCCAATCAGGTTCACCTACTGTTGCTGCGCCACGCGGTCCTGCCGCAGTCAAAGCCCATGTCACTGATTGGCTGTCCGGGTTTCCCGATCTCAAGTTCACAGTGGAGCAGATGTTCGCCGACGGAGATCGAGTACTCAGCCAGTTAGCGATGGATGGAACGCAAACGGGCCAATGGATGGGAATTCCGCC
>CAXUCT010000090.1:0-12580 GCA_964249415.1 uncultured Bryobacteraceae bacterium
GGCATACGATATGCTTTGTGCAGAACCTCCTTCTATGCGCACTGCGCTCCTTGTGTTTGCAAAACCGCTGTGTGTCCTGTTGCTGATGACTTCCATGTGTCTGGTCGCCGGATGTGGCACCATCATCGCTGGCCCAGGAGAGACCATCCGCGTCGCTCCCCTAGCGACGGAAGACCTCGCCGATGCCTGCCAGTTCGACATGAATCTACCCGATTCACCTTTGCAAAAGGCAGGACAAGCGCCCACAACCACCACCCCCACTCCAACAGAAGTGGCAACGCTGGTGATCTACGAGCGTGGTGACAGTGCCGACCTGTTCAATGACAACCAGGTCCAGCAAATGGCAGCGTCCCTGCACCTGGTGACAGTCTTCGCGCACCAGTGCAACGCGAAAAGCTTTGGCGACATTCAGCCGGACGCGACCAAAGGTCCAGGCCGAGCCCTGTTTGCCGCTCTTTCCACCTACGCCACCGATACCGGCCACCCAGAAATTGCCACAAACAAAGTGATCCCATTCGGCTTTTCGGCTGCGGGCGTACTTTCTGTCACGCTGGCCAGTGCGTTTCCCGAGCGCGTATTGACAGCAATTCCTTACGCCTCCGGATCGGCACATTTCGATCTGGATACGGTTTCAGTAACGGCCGCCATGACGCGCATCCCGATGCTGGTGCTCGCCAATGCTTACGATTCCCAGTCGGGCGATCAGCGTAGCTATCGCTTCTTCAAGAAGGGAGAAACGATAGGAGCGCCCTGGAATCTCGGTGTTCAGAATCACACCGATCATTGCTGTACGTTGTCAGTGCGGAATGTGATGATTCCTTGGGTAACAGCTCTTCTACCTCCATCGTCGGTCACGGCCGCGACAGGTGCTGCACTTCCAGTGCGGTATTCCACGACGGTCCCGGTCACGCCCATCGTCTCGTTTGATTGGTACACGGATGGCTGGCCCGATTCGCAAGGTGTATCGGATTTTTGGATACCTGCCGCTGGTATCTTGCCGAGTATAGCTGGCGCAGAGCGAGGCTGGGTTCCGGACGCGGCAACGGCCGACGCTTGGTTGAAGTGGGTCACAAGTCCCGGAACGAATTAAACGCGCGATCCGAAGATAAGCCGCACGATTTGGCTTGTATCGCGTTGCCGGCTGTGCACGTTCCTTATAAGTGGTACACAATCGCTCGTGTCAATTTATATGCTGGCCTTCTCGGTTTCATCGCGCTGGTGCCGCTTGCAAAACCCAGACTACATAGTCGTGGTACGGATGCTGGCCAGATCGCTAATACGATGTAGATCCAAATCCCGTTCGTTGCGGATGGAGTCTACACCGAATCGCACTTAAGCAAACCGCTTTCAAAGCTGCCCTTTAGCTATCGTTGATAACAACCACAGCGGCCTCAATACAGTTCCGGAACGCTGTGGTTGTTTCTCAGACGTTAGCGCCATGGCACTTCTTATATTTCTTGCCGGAACCGCAGAAGCAGTCCTCGTTGCGGCCGATCTTGGCCCCGGCATGTTGGGAGTTTTGGCTATCGGCTTCCGGAGCGGTGCCATTGGTGTGGGCTGTATTGAGTTCGCGTTCCTTGCGTGCTTCAAACTCGCGCTGCAATTGGTCGATGGTGGTCGCAGGCGCGTAGGCGGGTACAGGAATCGTTGTTGTTTCCTGCACGGCATGCGAGGCTGGCGGCTCGCTGGGGTAGGTCTCCGTACCCGTCCCCTGAGTACGGCCGCCGTTTCGGTTAGCAGCGGAAACAAAGCCGCCCTGCGGTACTTGCAAGGTACTGCTCATGGCACGGGGAAGGCGGCCCTGCGGACGCAGCGGCGGCGGCTGAGATTGCCGCGGTTGCTGTGCGGCCAGCGCGGCCTGGGCCTGCTGTTGTGAAGCGAAGGCTGCAGCCTGACTTTGCAAGGTTTGAAGCTGTTCTCGCGTTTCGATAGGGGTGCCTTCGGGGCCGAGAATCTGCATACGGAACAGGTTGCGGACGGTGTCCTCCTGAAACTTGGACATCATCGCTTCGAACATATCGTAGGACTCCTTTTTGTAAGCGACGAGCGGGTCCTGCTGGGCGTAGCCGCGCAGGCCGATGCCCTCCTTGAGGTGATCCATGGTGAGAAGGTGTTCCTTCCATAGACCGTCAAGGACGGAAAGCATGACGATGCGTTCGTGGTAGCGCAAGTTTGGCGGCCCGAGAATCTGTTCCTTGACCTCATAGCGATCGCGGAGCTTGGCAAAAAGCGTATCGCCAAGTTCTGTACGGTTGAGCTCGGTTGCGTTTACCTCATCCTTCAGTTGTGCGCCGAAAACATCGTAGAGCGCGTTGAAGAGCGCCTCGAGATTCCATTGATCGGGGTGGACCTTTTCGGGAGCGTGCTCGCTGAGAATGTTGCCGAGCAGGGCGGCAACATAGTCCTCCGTGATCATCTCTTTTTGATCGACACCTTCTATAAGCCCGCGGCGCAGGCCATAAACAGCTTCGCGCTGCTTGTTCATCACGTCGTCATACTCAAGTACGTGTTTGCGCGATTCAAAGTTCTGCGACTCGACGGCCTTTTGAGCGGCCTCGATGCGCTTAGTAATCATGCGGCTTTCAATGGGCACGCCCTCTTCCATGCCGAGCGACTGCAACAGCCCTGAAACCCACTCGCGTGCAAAAATGCGCATGAGGTCGTCTTCGAGCGAGAGATAAAAGCGACTGGCGCCGGGATCGCCTTGGCGGCCCGCACGCCCACGAAGCTGGTTGTCGACGCGACGTGATTCGTGCCGCTCGGTGCCGAGGATGTGAAGGCCGCCGGCTTCAACGACCTGATCGTGCTCGGTTTTTGTTGCGGCGGCATGTTGGGCGGTCGCGGCGTCCCAGTTTTCCTGGGTTGTTTCGAACTCCTGGCTTTGGTAGTAAAAACGCATCATGCCGGGCGCGGCGACAGGATGGATCTCGCCTTCAGCCGGGGAGACGACGCGGGCGATGGAGCGCTTCACGAGGTCCTGGCGAGCCATGAAATCAGCGTTGCCACCGAGCAGGATGTCGGTGCCGCGGCCGGCCATGTTGGTCGCGATAGTGACCATGCCGAGACGGCCGGCTTGTGCGACGATCTCGGCTTCTTTTTCGTGGAACTTTGCGTTCAGAACGACATGGCGAACGCCTTTGCGCTTGAGGATTTCGGAGAGAAGTTCGGATTTTTCAATTGAAGTGGTGCCGACCAGCACGGGCTGTCGCGCGGCATGAAGACGCTCGATTTCATCAGCGACGGCGAAGTACTTTTCCTTCGCCGTGCGGTAAACTACGTCTTGATTTTCGATGCGCAGCATCTGCCTGTTGGTGGGGATGACTACGATTTCGAGCTTGTAGATTTTGTCGAATTCAGTCGCCTCGGTTTCGGCGGTGCCAGTCATGCCTGAGAGCTTCTTGTAAAGACGGAAATAGTTTTGAAATGTGATGGTAGCGAGTGTCTGGTCTTCCTTACGGATGGTGACGCCTTCCTTGGCTTCGATGGCCTGGTGGAGGCCATCGGACCAACGGCGGCCGGGCATAAGGCGACCTGTGAACTCATCGACGATGATGATTTCGTTGTTTTTGACCACGTACTCGACATCGCGTTTATACAGCGCATGCGCCTTGATGGCGACTTCGATGTGATGCTTCATGTCCCAGTTGTCGGGATCGGCGATGTTGCCGATCCCGAGCAGCTTTTCGACCTTTTCGAAGCCCTCGTCAGTAACCGTGATCGCACGGGCTTTCTCATCCACAACGTAGTCGCCGGACCAGGTCTTGTGTTCGAGCGTTTCGATGAGCTCGCCTAACTCGAGTTGCGGGATGAGTTTGTTGGCGATTGCATACTTATCCGTGGTTTTGTCGGTAGGGCCGGAGATGATGAGTGGGGTACGGGCCTCGTCGATGAGGATGGAATCGACCTCGTCGACGATGCAATAGTAGTGACCGCGCTGCACGGTTTCAGCGAGATCAAATTTCATGTTATCGCGGAGGTAATCGAAGCCAAATTCATTATTGGTTCCGTAAGTAATGTCGGCGCCGTAGGCAGCGCGGCGCTGCTCGTCGGAAAGGTCATGGACGATGACGCCCACGGTGAGTCCGAGAAAGCCGTAGATTTTCCCCATCCATTCGGCATCGCGCTTGGCGAGGTAATCGTTGACGGTAACGACATGGACACCGCGGCCGGCGAGCGCGTTGAGATAGCAGGGCAGGGTCGCGACGAGGGTTTTGCCTTCGCCGGTTTTCATTTCAGCGATCTTGCCGGCGTGGAGTACCATGCCTCCAATTAGTTGAACGTCGAAGTGACGCATGCCAACGACGCGACGGCCGGCTTCGCGGACAGCGGCAAATGCCTCGGGAAGAAGGTCGTCGAGGGCGGCCTTTTCTGTGGCGGCAATCTGGTCGGGGTCAGTGAGCCCTTCAAGGGCTTTGGCAATGCGGGCTTTGAAATCGGCGGTTTTGGCTTGGAGTTGCTCGTCCGAGAGGGCTTGCGTGGCTTCATCCAATGCGTTGATCTGGGCGAGTGTGGGTAGAAGACGCTTGACGGCGCGTTCATTCGAGGTGCCGAAGACTTTGGCGAGTACGGCGTTGATCATGGGAAGATCCTTGGTAGTACAGAGCAAGACGGCCTAGGGCAGACGACTGCATCGTGCGAACAAACGCGAAAACGATCAGCCGAGGTCGGCGGCAAGGCGCGTAGCGGGCGGGCCCACGGCAAGATAGGCACCCTCAGCGAAACCAAAGCGCGTTCGGTACTGCTTCCGCGTGAGCAGCCCTGCTCGCACCGTGATTTGTGGGCCCGCAAGGCCGCACTGCGCGGTGCGGATGTGCCGTGCAGCATGCGTGTTGCAGGCGCATGCCGTGTAGTGCTGGGCGTGGCTGGTGGGCTTCTGAGCGGGATTCTGGAGCGCTGCAGCCAGGAACTGTTTTCCCAGGACAGCAATTGCCATTTTGCAGTCGGCCGCGTGCGCGGGGGTGCTCATGCCGGATAGCAGGAGGAGCAGCGCTGTGATGGGGAAAAGGGTGAGGCTCACGGCTTGTCGTCGGCGACCAAAATTCTTTCTATAGTTTAGACGAGTTCTGCCGATAGATAGGATAGATCTGCGCGGCGAGGTGCTGTGGCGACAGGTGGAGGTTCATTTTGGGACGAACGGGCTGCTGGTGGGTATTGCTGTGCTCGCTGATTTGCGGCGTCGGATGGGCACAGGAGCCGGCGCGTTGGACGGTGAAGCCGGAATGGGTGCGGGCGCATGAGGCGTTTTTAGCCTCGGATGCGATGGGTGGGCGGGGTAGCGCCTCGCGCTTTGAGGAGATCACGGCGAACTACGTTGCTTCGGAGTTTCTAGGGTACGGGCTGAAGCCGGCCCCGGGAATGGACGGTTATCTGCAGACTGCAGCGGTGGAGGTTGTGAACGTCAATGGACGGCAGCGGCTGCATTTAAGTGACCAGGCACCCACGAAGCCGGGTGTGCGAAAGACCTTCAATGCGATCGGCTATCTCCCAGGGTCCGATCCGGCAAGTGGGACGGTCCTGATCACGGCACATCTGGATCATTTGGGAACGGCTGCCTCAGGCGGGGATGATCTAATCTACAACGGCGCGAATGATGATGCCGCCGGGACAACGGCGGTGCTGGAGTTGGCGCATGCGTTGGCTGCGGGGCCGCAGCCCAGGCGCAATGTGCTGTTTGTCTGTTATGGCAGTGAGGAGGCTGGGGAACTGGGTTCAACCTACTTTGGCGAGCACCCGCCGGTGCCGTTGAAGAGCCTCGTGGCCAATCTGGAGTTTGAAATGATCGGCAACCAGGATCCGAAGATGCCGCCGGGTGTGCTGCTGCTAACCGGATGGGAGCGGTCGAATCTTGGGCCGGCGTTGAAGGCGCATGGCGCGCTGTTGGGGCCTGATCCGTACCCGGAGCAGCACTTTTTTCAACGATCGGACAACTATGCCTTGGCGCTGAAGGGCGTGGTGGCGCATACGGCGGCGGGGTGGGGCACGGTGCCGACGTACCATCAGCCGAATGACGATCTCTTTCATCTGGACTTTGCATTCATGACGGCGGCGATTCAGTCGTTGGTGGAGCCGGTGCGGTGGTTGGCTTCGAGTGATTTTGTACCGACTTGGAATCCAGGTGGGCAGCCGAAAGGACGGTAGAGGGGTCGTCCCTTCCCCCTGACTTTTTGCGTAAAGTCTTCATAACGCCCGAGTTAGGTCTGGACTTCTGCATTTCGGCTTGTTTGTGCCAACAGCGGACTTGTTGTCGCTTGATGTTTGTATTCGAGTGTAGCTTTTGCGAGGAAATGGTGTGCACTTGCGGGCTAAGCTACACGAGATCCACCATCCGCACGGTGAAATTGTGCCATGAGTGGTACACCCGGGGCGGATTGGGCGCGAGGTCTTGTGAACCCACATCTCAGAAGCGAGATGTGGGGCACCCCCATACAGATTCTGCTTGTGTTCTTAGTGTACTAGCTGTACTAGTACACATGTGATCCCTTTTCGAGTGCAGTTTCAGCCCGGGGCGTCGATCTTCGAGCAGACCGTGTATGCGGCGAAACGGGCGATGATTGCCGGCCAGATGCGGGCTGGCGATGCGTTTCCTTCGGTGCGGGCGCTTTCGCGTGAGTTGAAGATCAATCCGAACACGGCGCACAAGGTGGTGACGGCGCTGATCGCAGAAGGGATGCTGGAAGCGCAACCCGGCATTGGGACGGTGGTGGCGCGGTTGCCGGATAGCTCGCGGCGCGAGCGGACGGCGCTGCTGGGGCAGCAGGTGGAGGAGTTGATTGTGCAGGCCAAGCGCGTTGGGGTGAAGCTCGAAGCGCTGCAGGAGGCGGTGACCCAGCATTGGAACCGGCTGAGCGTGAATGCCCCACAGCAAGATGTTCAAGATTTTTCCAGGGCGCTCAGGATGTTTCGGCAGACGAACCGGCACGTGCTGCCGATGAGGAGACCACACGATGATAGGAATGACCTGAGGAAATTTCGCTTGACATTTTCTATTATTGAGCCAAAATCATTCCGTTATCCTGAACAACCTGCAGACCATCGCAGACTACCACTCAACGAAGGTCCGATGGCGCTCCACTAGGCGCGCTATTTCGCCTCGAATTAGCAGTCGATCACATTTCCAGCGAGGTGTCTCACTTGCGCGTCAGAAAACAGCAGGAACGATTCTTTCTGTGTCTTATACTGGGCTTTTGCTTTTTAGGAAGCTCCGTTTACAGCGTATCGCAATCCCTAAGCTCTTCGCGAACGGGTCAAGGACTGCCCATTCCAGACGAAAGGTTTTACCCACTCGTTTTTCGCCATATCCTATATCTTCAGGATATGACCGGAGAACCTGCTGGAATGTTAGTGGCTACACCGTCGACGAAGGGCTTTTATAATGACAAGGTAGGAGCAACTGATCCTGAGCTGACCTTCTTCGTAAAAGAAGCACGAGCATGGAAAGCCGATGTTGATCCAATCGACAGTAAAGCCCACGAGCTAATTTCAGCTATTCGGGCGAAAACGCCCGGCGGTAAGCTTGCAGTAAACCAACTACCCCCAAGTCCTCCCTCGGAACTTCTCTCATACCAGCAACAGCGCGACTCTGTCACACTAATGCATGTCAAAAACATACGTACGCACTTTGGTGATGATCGCTTTGCCCAACTCGACAAAAGTATTCATCAATCAGCCAATATAACTAATAGGTCGCCCCGTCCATCTCAAGTCAAACCCTAGCCCGCCTTCTTATGTTCCGGAGACATTATGCTTGCAGCTTGCTGGATTGCGCGTCGTATGCTTACCCTTCTCATTTTCATTCTCTTTGGTTTGACGGCTAGAGGACAATCAATTTCAGGATTTTCTACCGTAGGTGAGATACGTACTTTCAGTTCTAAAAAGGGAGTAATTACTCCCATATTTATTCAGGCCTACTCCGACACTCAGGAAGATTATACGGCTTCGCTTTACTATAACGTGGCCGCCCAGTCCGCACTATTCTACGAAGGAAATCAGACTCCAGTTGTATCGCAGTTTTACCAAGGTAATCCCTCTGCGTCAGGAAGCTATAATTTACCGAGCGGTGTAACCTCTCAAGCGGGTATGTACACTGTGGTAACCAACCATTATGTAGATTTTTTCTATGTTGCCTCAGCGGGGCAATACTTCGACCCATATGGCTTCAGCGTAGTATCAAGTGATGGCGGTGATGATGGCTACGGTTCGGGGTACTGGTTTTACCTCTACGCTGCCCTATATGTTGTAGAGGCTCAGGCCTTAGTTGGCCAAAGTTTTGGGTCCGTAAATCATAACCCATCCTTACTGACAAATCCAGGAATTACTAGTGTTATGTACCAAGCTTTTATTCCACCGGACTATGTAGGCGGACCTCCAGGTGCAACATGTTTGAGGAACATCTATTCTGGAGACAATCGTGGCCTAAACCCCGCCGGAGGATCGTATCGGGCGCTTCAGCAGGTTGTTGTAGGTTATGCTGGTCTGACGGTTAACTCGCCGCCCGTTCAAGCCACAGGCTACACATATCGGTTCTCTACATCTGTTGTTCAAAATGGCCAGATACCCGCCTCAGCCTATAACTACGCGTACCTAGGGCAATGTTCGAGTTCAGGGATCGATGCGTATGGGCATGCATCCACCAGTAACATGGTTCCACCAGTAGTAACCTATGCCGGTGCTTCCACGTCGGTTCAGTTAAGTGGCTCTGCCAGTGATCCAGTCCCATTATGGTCATTTTCAATTGATTGGAATTATACTGTCAATCTGGTTCAGACAGGTACGTTTAATCTACACGCGTCAGGAACGTACAGCAACGATTGTTATCCTGCACATGAATTAAGCGTACAGTCAGTTGATGTATATAATTACGTTCCAGCTGCTAATGATCTTGCGACTGTAAGCTTGTGCCTTGCAGGGGTCGGCAGTTTAAATGGGCAGATTAGCAAAGACATACCGATCATATAGCTAGTTGGACTTAAATGACACATAGACAGGAGCGAGTAAAATGAAATTGAGAGACATGTTCTCCATTGCGCTGCTATTAAACGGCTTAGCCATCCAATGCGCAGCCCAGGGCGCCCTTGCTCAGGTATTTGAGCAGTTGAGAAGCTCTGACCCTAATACGGTTGCTGCGGCGCAATCGTCGATCGTGGAAGTCGTCAAGACCTCTTTGCCCACCATCGAGAAGGACGCAACCGCAATCTGTAAGGCTATTAGTGATCCGAACCCTTATGTCAGACTTCAAGCAACAGGAATACTCGTTACGGTTGTAAGGATTGCGCCTGAACACAATGCGGTGGTAAGCTCATGCGCGTCTGATCTTATCAATGCTGCAATGGATTCTTCAAACCGTGTGCGGAACAATGCCCTTTTTGCGATGGTAGCTAACACCGGTGGCCCCCCTCCAAGCTCGCGAACAGTGCTTATTAATTCGATGGCGTCGAGAGATTTGCGTACTTCGCAGTTGGGAGCTGTTGGCCTACTAAAATTGGGTGACGAAGGGGCAATACTAGATTCGCTTAAAAGGACAGGCGACGCTAAGCGGCAACTCAATCTGCTCTACGCAATTGGCGGAGCACAAGTAAAATCTCCAGCCTTATTTGAATCTGTACAGAGGTTTCTCATTGCGGACGATAGAGAGTTGCAAGCTGCCGCGGTCGATGCCATTGCCGCAACGGCGGTAGATCCTGACAAGGCTGTGGGGGTGTTACAGCCTATTATAAACTCTGCAACTACACCGGCAGATGTAAAGATGAGTGCTAGTGCGGCCATTCAGAGATTAGGTAAGAAATAAGAGCAGAACTAAATTGCAACTCACGGAGTAGACCATCTCCTTACTTGGCCAACTTGTAATACCACCGGCATGGCATCAACCCGACGAAACGGGTTTCGCGGATCGGATGCTGCGTGTTGGTGTGTCCTTGGGTAGTTACGTCGTCTGCGGTGTTACATGTTCTGCGGTGCTTCTGTTCTTCACAGAAACACCGTCCAGAAGTCTGGTACCTACCTTGTTGTACGGAATCTCGTTTGCACTCGCCATATGGTCGCTCGGAGTATGGCTCCTGGTTGGAGCCATACCGAGTCGAAAACAGATAGAGCATTTTAAGAAGGCAGTAACGATAGCCGGTGTACATGGGATCACAG
Source organism: uncultured Bryobacteraceae bacterium (assembly GCA_964249415.1). Classification (GTDB taxonomy): domain Bacteria; phylum Acidobacteriota; class Terriglobia; order Bryobacterales; family Bryobacteraceae; genus Bog-105. Next base: position 10,135 of record CAXUCT010000090.1, read on the forward strand.
TGATGTCACTTTCCTATTGGTTCCTCTATCGTGAATCCCCAGTTCCGGATGATAGGCACCCGTCTAAAGTGCTGTATGTACTCCTATTTGTATTGGGAAGCGCATCAAGCTTGAGTGTGGCGATATACCTTGCTGTTTTACGTAGGCTGCTCTACAGGTCTAGCCTAAGGTGCAGCAGGAGCTCATGATGTTTCAACGCAATCGCGCATTTAAAACCAGCCTGCGCTGATGACCGGGTACAAAACCGAAAGCTGGTTTATACGCCCATTACGCTTTCTAGGTCGGGCATTCAGCCCTCGCCTGTACGGTCGATGCGTACCCTGGGGCTTGCGGCCCAGGCTGGTATGGGACGCGCTTTCAGCGCTGCAGCCTGGTCGGGACTGTCGTGGGTAGAATGACGCATGAGTTGAAGCAAGGTCAATGTGGCGGCGGTTGGATAGGCGCGGGAGTGTGGCACGATTTATTAGGGGTTGAGGGAGGTCCATTGAGCCGTTTTCCGTTTGTTCCCTACAAACTACTTATCTTGCTGTTCGCCTTCGTTCTACCACTTTCGGGGATAGGGCAACAAGTGGGCCCTTCTCTGTCAAAAAAAGCAATCTCGGTAAAGCAAAAGGTCGATAGTCTTACGCCGAACGCCAAGATCAGCGTGGTGCGCTACCGTGCCGAGGAGGAGTTTGGTACCTTTCTCTCGCATGATGGGCAGGGGTTTACCTTCCACGATGTGGATCGCAAGATGGATGTCACGCTTCGGTATGAGGAAGTCAAGAAGATCAAGGATGGCTACGCGGGGTACAACTATGCCACGCACCGGCATGTGGACCGCACGAGAAGTTTGATTGTCGTCGGTTTGGCGGTGGCGGCGCTTGGGGCCGTCCTTGGGTTGCTGGCTGCGGCCCCTAATTAGTGATGTAAGTGCCTAGAAATCGGCTGTGTCGCAAAGGCTGCGCTCATATTAGGGCGGGCCTTCAGCCCTCGACGGTATGGTGGTTCTTGACCTGGGCCTTGCGGCCCAGGCTGGTATGGGACGCGCTTTCAGCGCTGGAAGCAAGGGCAACGTGCTTGACCTGGGCCTTGCGGCCCAGGCTGGTATAGGACGCGCCTTCAGCGCTGGAGCAGGGCAGCGTGCTTGACCTTGGGCTTAGCGGCCCAGGCTGGTATAGGACGCGCCTTCAGCGCTGGGAGCAAGGGCAGCGTGCTTGACCTGGGCCTAGCGGCCCAGGTTGGGATAGGACGCGCTTTCAGCGCTGGAAGCAGGACCGGTCGCGCTGGGACGGTCGTGGGTAGAATGGCCGCATGAGTGGACGCGCGGGTGTGGGTGGTGAGGCGGCGGCGGTTGGGTATGCGCGGGAGCATGGGGCGCGGTTTATTGAGGAGTTGAAGGAGTTGTTGCGGATTCCTTCGGTGTCGACGGCGCCGGAGCATGCGGGCGATGTGCAGCGGGCGGCGGAGTTTGTGGCGACGGGGTTGCGGTTGGCGGGGTTGGAGGCGGTGCGGCTGATTGAGACTTCGGTCCCTGCACAGGAAACGCAGATCCCCTTCGGGGATGACAACCAAAAGAGCGAAGACGGAACGCAGATTCCCTACGGGAATGACAACAAGAAGAAAGGTAGAACGGGGCACCCGCTGGTGTACGGCGAGTGGCTGGGGGCGCCGGGGAAGCCGACGATTCTGCTGTATGGGCATTATGATGTGCAGCCGGCGGAGCCGTTGGAGGAGTGGCGGTCGCCGCCGTTTGAGCCGACGGAGCGGGATGGGAATTTGTATGCCCGGGGGGCGGTGGACGACAAGGGGCAGATGTGGATGCATGTGAAGGCGCTGGAAAGCCTGATGAAAGCGTCCGGCGCAGGGGAGCCGGCGCTGCCGGTGAATGTGCGGGTCATTGTGGAGGGCGAGGAGGAGGTTGGCGGGGAGGGCATCGCGGCGTTTGTGCGCGAGCATGGCGATGCGTTGCGGGCCGATTGCGCGCTGGTGAGCGATACGGAGATGTTTGCGCCGGATCTGCCGACGTTGTGCGTGGGGCTGCGGGGGATGATCTATACGGAGCTGGCCGTGCAGGGGGCGCGCACGGATCTGCATTCCGGGATGTATGGCGGCGCGGCGCCAAACCCGTTTGTGGCGCTGGCGCAGATGATTGCGCGGCTGAAGCGGACCGATGGGCGGATTGCGATTCCGGGGTTCTACGACGGGATCGAGGAGCCGACCAAGGCGGAGCTGGAGGCGTGGCGGAGCTTGCCGTTTAACGAAGAGGCGTTTCGGGTGCACGAGGTGGGGTCGCCGGAGTTGACGGGTGAGACGATGTTCAGCGTGCTGGAGCGGCTGTGGGCGCGACCGACCATGGATGTGCACGGGATGCCGGGCGGGTTTACGGGCGCGGGTGCAAAGACGGTGATCCCGGCAAAGGCGACGGCCAAGATCAGCTTCCGCCTGGTGCCCGGGATGATGCCGG
>CAXUCT010000091.1:0-11726 GCA_964249415.1 uncultured Bryobacteraceae bacterium
GTTTCTTGGTGTAGCGCTGGCGAACTGTTTCGCCCGCCAGGCGCTGGGATCCTGTAGACCCGCTTACGACAGCAGCCGCTCCTAGCCCGGTCGGGCTGAGTTTCCGTCTGCATGAGTCCAAATTAGCCTAGAAGGATTTTTTATGCAAGGGAATAAAAGTATAAGAATTTCGAATGCATGCCGCTCAATTCTGGGGCTGTAGCGAGTCCTCGGCTACTAAGGGCATGCCCGGCTCCATGCTGGCTCCGGATCGCACGTTGTATCTTGCTCTGGCAGCGAACAGCTTTTCTACCTCTTCGCGCGGCAGTGGACGCGCGCCGCCCAGCATCTCCGCGACAAACGTAATGCGAGCGAAATGTTCAACCATCTCCATACGGAAGAACGCCTCCCAAATGTCGCCCCCGTAGGCAGTACAGCCATGATTTTCGAGCAGGACCGCGTCGTATTGAGGAATGAAAGGCCGCATGCCTTCCGACAGAGCGGCTGTTCCGGGCAGGCCATACGCGGCGAGCGGGACGGCACCAAGTTGAATGATTACTTCCGGCAGGAGTGCTTTGTTCAGCGCTCGTCCAGCGGCGGCGAAGCCGGTTGCTACGGGTGGATGCGCATGCACGACAGAACGCACATCGGGGCGCATGGAATAAATCGTGAGGTGCATGGCAATCTCGCTGGTGCAGTCCCGGCAACCCTCTACCTTGTTGCCCTTCATGTCGCACGCAATCAGGTCTTCTGAGGTCACAACCCCTTTGCTCACCGCCGTAGGAGTGCAAAGGAGGCGGTCATCGTCCAGCCGAACGCTCACGTTACCGTCGTTCATGGCCACCCATCCCTTTTCGTAGATGAGGCGGCAGACACGAACCATGTCGTCCCGGTAATCGCGTTCGGTCTTGCTCATGAGATTCCTCGATTCTAACAAGCGGTACCGCTCCCGGCAGCTACAATGAAGACCGTGGAAAATCGCCGCATGTGCCCGAATTGCCGGGCGTTCATCAGCATCAACGATCGTGTGTGTCCCTATTGCGCGGCGCAACTCGGCCCTCGTGCCATCGATCTGCGGGCCACGCAGGTAGCCGCCTCCTTGCTACCTCGCGCTAATCTGACAAGCATTATCGTCCTTGTTATCAATCTGACCTTTTATCTTCTTGAGCTCGTCGTCAGCCGCCAGCTCGGTGAGGCGCCGCTCGGAACGCTCGATCCCAGGGCGGCCATCCTGCTCGGTGCAGAGGCGCCGCAGCTTGTGCATGGCGGGCAATGGTGGCGCTTATTAACAGCCGGTTTCCTTCACGGCGGCCTCTGGCACATTGCCGTGAACTCCTGGTCTTTGTTCATCCTGGTCACCGAGGTCGAGCAGTTCTATGGAACCAGCCGCTTCATCTTGGCCTATGTTTTCTCGACTTTTACGGGGTTTCTGCTCGCCTACTATTTCGCGACGTCACCTATGAGCTGGGCGCTGGGAGCTTCGGCCGCGGCGTTCGGCCTATTCGGCATTATGCTGGCCATGGGGTTCCGCCATCGCTCGGATCCACTGGCACAGGCAGTGCGGGCCCACTACTCGCAATGGCTCATCATCGGCCTGGTAATGAGCTTTATGCCCGGCGTGAGTCTTTCGGCCCACATCGGCGGTTTAGTGGGAGGCTTTTTGACCGGCATTGTGGCCGGCCTGCCAGGCCTTCCTAATACCCCGCGCGAGAATCTTTGGCGCGTCCTGGCTGGCGTAGCCATTGCCTTAGTTCTCTATGCCTTCTGGCAAGATTACCTGTCCTTCCACTCTCTCTCGCGGCTAATGCGTAATACTTGAAACTGAAGGCTTATTACCGAGCCTCACTATCCGGCTTTGGCACAGGTCATCCTGCTTCGCGGGGCCAAGCAATTGCTCACATTGCGAGGCCCGAGTGGTGTGCGCCGGGGTGCAGCCCTCCACGATCTTGGAATTATTGAGGACGGTTCCGTCCTCATCCGTGATGGAATTATCGCCGCGGTTGGCAGTACGCGGAGAATCGAAAATTTGAAAGAAGCGCAAAGCGCGCTCGAAGTTCCGGCTAACGGCCGAGTCGTTATGCCTGGATTCATCGATGCGAGTCTGCGTCTCAGCCTTGAGACCGTTCACAACCCTGAAAAGCGCAGGCGCATGGGTGATTTCCACGACGATAGTCTTGCTCTGATGCGGTCGTGCCTGCAACATGGAACTTTGACCGCGGAGGTGAAGGCGAGCGCGGACGCGTCGGATTTCCGCACCGACGTCTCCGTCATTCGGAAGCTCGCGCATATCGGCAGCAATCCCGTGCGTATGATCCGCACATGGCGCGTTAGCCGCTCGTCGCTACAGTCCGGCGCAGAGGGAGACGATTTCCTGCGAACTATGAGCGTGCTGGTACGCCGCAAGCTGATCCAATTCATTGAGCTGACGTCCGACGCCGAAAGGTCCATCGACGCGGATGTGGTCAACTTCGCGGAAGACGCCGGTGTCGGCCTGAAGCTAGCGTGGCCGGGTGGTGCCCCCGAGCGCCTGCTGCAACTCTTGTATGAGTACCAGCCGAGCACTGTCTGCTGTCTGTCTCACATCACTGCGGCAGAATCTGTCATTCTTTCGGAGCGAGGCCTCATTACTGTATTCGCTACCGGCAAAGAGGTATTCGAAGGGCCCACGGGCACTTCCGCTCGTCAGGTCGTAGACGCCGGGGGAGCCATCGCTCTGTCGAGTGGCTACGAATCCAGCTCCGCCACCAGCTTCAGTATGCAAATGTCAGTTTCGCTTGCCGTGGTGCGGTTAGGTCTTTCAGCTGAGGAAGCATTCACCGCGGCAACTATCAACGCGGCGCACGCAGCCGGTTGCGCTCACCTCACCGGCAGCCTCGAACTCGGGAAACAAGCAGATATCATTATGCTGAATGTCGCTGACTACCGGGAAGTGCCTCGACAGTTCGGCATCAATCACGTGGAGATGGCCATGCGGCAGGGCACCATCGCTTTCAACAGAACTCGTAACCGTGCGAATGCCAGCCGGGAATCAGCTTGATTGAGTGTGTTCCTAACTTCTCGGAAGGGCGCGAAGCTTCCACTCTTGATGCGCTGGAGCTTGCGATCGGCTCCGTTCCTGGGTCGCTCGTCTTAGATCGGACCAGCGATCCAGACCACAACCGCAGCGTTGTCACGTTTGCCGGAGAACCTGATCAGGTGGTAGAAAGTGCAGTTCGCGCCGCGGCAAAGGCAGCGGAGTTGATCGACCTTAACCATCACCGCGGAGTGCATCCGCGCGTTGGAGCGCTGGATGTTCTTCCCTTCGTGCCCTTGGGTGACGCCACCATTGAGGAGTGTGTTGCTCTTGCCCGGCGAGCCGGTGAACGAATCTGGAAGGAACTGGGCATACCAGTCTACTTTTACGAAGCTGCGGCTACGCGCCCGGACCGGGTCAAGCTGGAAGATGTGAGGCGCGGCCAGTTTGAAGGGCTCCGCGAGGGGGCGCTATCGAATGAAGCCAAGCGCCCGGATGTAGGCGGTCCTGGGCTTCACCCTACCGCTGGGGCCGTCATCGCCGGCGCCCGCAAAGTCCTCATCGCGTTCAACATCAATCTCAAAACCACCCATCTGCGAGTCGCGCAGGCCATTGCTACGCGCATTCGGGCTAGCAACGGCGGTCTCCCGGGCATCAAGGCGCTGGGCCTGCCGCTCATGTCCAGGGGACTCGTTCAAGTATCAATGAACATCACCGATTTTGATCAGACTCCGGTGCATGTCGTCTACGCGGAGGTGGCCCGCTTGGCAGGAGCGCAGGGCGTCGAGATAGAGAATAGCGAACTGATTGGCCTGATGCCGCGCCGCGCAATGGAAATGGCCGCCGCCGGCTTCCTGAAGCTTTCCGCCTTCAACTCGCAGCAAATCATAGAAAACCGAGTGGACAAGCCGATAAGCAAACCAAATTACCCGTACGCGGGATAGCGCCTGAAGTCTTTGCTATCTGTTAGCATCCTAGGAAAAACGAATGCGTCTGACACGTCTGAACCGCATTACGCTGTTATTGAGCTTGACCGCAGCTGTCTGTGCTGCCGCAGCCGACGATGCTTTGGTTGCATACAAAGCGGCAGACTACAAGCGCGCCATCCCCCTACTTCGGATTGCTCTTGCACAAAACCCGAAGGATGCCGCTACCCACGCGGCATTACTCTCAGCGCTAGTCTACGACGGCCGCGTCGACGAAGCTTCCGAGGAGGCCGAAGCCGAAGCGGCCAACTTTCCTAGCTCGCCCGAGATCACCGCCGCTCGTGGAGAATATGCCTTCTACATGAGCGATATGAGCAAGGCAGAAGACTTGTTCAGGCAAGCCGTGAAGCTAAAGGAAAATACACCGCGAGCAGTCTATGGGCTCTATCGTTTGTATTACGCCGCATCCATGTATCGAACAGCCCGCCTGTTTTGTTTGCGGTCCCACGACATTGATCCGGATGACGCATTAATTACGCTGTCCTTTCTCAGATACTTGGTTCCCGAAAAGCGGAATGAGCTTCTCCCGCCCTTCATCTCCTCTCATCCCTGGCTGGTGAAGAACTTTGAAGATCAGGCTGCTAGCAGGGCCGAAGTCACAAGCGAGTTGAGCGGCCGCAAAGTATTCGAACAGAACGATCCGCCGCAGGAAACTACCCTCCGGCTCCTGGATCTCCGTACTGGTCCTCAGCAGATACGGGGCTTCGGACTTGAGGTCCGTCTTGAGGGTGGCCGTCCTCTCAAGTTGCTGCTTGATACGGGCGCAAGCGGCATCCTGGTCAAACAGTCCGTCATAGATAAAGCGGGACTGAACCACTTAGGTTCCTTTGAAGCCTACGGAATCGGGGACAAGGGACCGAGAGGTGCTTTCATTTCAGTTGCGGATACCTGTTCCATTGGAACGCTAAATTACAAGACGTGTCTCGTTCGCGCAGTCGAAGGCAAAGCACCGATCGCCGGGGACGAAGATGGACTAATTGGCGCTGATGTGTTAGCAAAGTATGTCATTCAGATCGACTTCCAAAAACGTCTACTTCACCTGACGCCCCAGCCCGAACGTTCGCCGAATACGCAAGGCTACGACCGTACGATTCCGCCCGGCGAAGCCGGTTTTACCAGGATCTTCCGCGTTGGCCATTTTCTGCTTGTTCCGACAATGTTGAACGGGAAAAGTCACGGTCTGTTCTTACTCGACACAGGTTCAGATTTCTCGAATGTGGATTCAACCTTCGCGCGGCTCTCCACCAAGGTTCGGGGAAACGACTATATGCGCGTGAAAGGCGTCTCAGGCTCCGTTAAAGATGTCTTTGAAGCGGATAAAGCAGAAGTGCAGTTCTCCCGCTATCGGCAGAGCAATATTGGCCTGACCTCTTTTAACCTGAACAACTCGACCGATCATCAGGAAGTCCGCCTTTCAGGTATTCTTGGGATCCCGGTACTCACCATGTTCCGCCTGACCATTGATTACCGGAACGGCCTGGTGAACTTTGATTACGCCTTGAAGTAATAGCTGCAGTGTGGTCCCATCCGTATGATGGAAATATGGCCACCACGACCGTTCCTGCCCTTGAGGTGACCTCTTCTCTCGAAGAGATCATGGATCTCGAGCAGCGCTACCTGTTTCAGAACTACGCTCGCTATCCACTGGCTCTTCACCGGGGGAAGGGCTGCTACCTTTACGATCTCGAAGGTAACCGGTATCTGGACCTGATTAGCGGTATCGGTGTCAACTCGCTTGGCTACGCGCACCCGCGCATCACCAAGGTGATCCGCCAGCAAGCTGGTCTTTTGCTGCATACGTCCAATCTCTACTACCATGAGTATCAGGGCCGTTTGGCGGAACGTCTAGCCAAGGCAAGCGGGCTTGAGCGTAGCTTCTTTTGTAACTCCGGAACGGAAGCAATGGAGGGCGCGCTTAAGATGATCCGCTCTCACGGGAACTCCTTTCGGCCAGGGAAGATCGAGGTGATCTCGCTCGAGAACTCCTTTCATGGGCGCACCCTCGGCGCCATCTCCATTACTGGCCAGCCGAAGTATCGCAAAGATTTCGAGCCCCTGCTTCCGGGAGCCCGGTTTGTGCCGCGCAATGACATTGCTGCGCTTGAAGCTGCCGTGAATGAAGATACGGCTGGCATTGTGCTCGAATTCATTCAAGGAGAAGGTGGAATCTATCCGATCTCGGAGCAGTTTGCCCGCAAAGCTCGCGAGCTTGCGGACCGGTGTGACGCGCTTCTTGTCTTTGACGAGATCCAATGCGGAGTGGGACGTCCTGGTGCATATTTTGCTTATCAAGTGCTTGATCCCGTGCTAATGCCGGACATCGTCATAGCGGCTAAGCCGATGGCCTGTGGCATTCCGCTTGGTGTGATCATCGCAACCGCGAAAGCTGCCGCCACCATCAAGCCTGGAATGCATGGTTCGACATACGGAGGTGGGCCGCTCGCTTGCCGCGTGGCGTTAGAATTTTTCGACATTCTCGATGAACTTCTGCCGGCGATCAATGCCGTGGGCGGTTATTTCCGCATGCGGCTGACCGAATTGATGCGGAGCTTCCCGTTCATCAAGGAAGTGCGAGGTCAAGGCCTGATGATTGGCGTTGAGCTAGAGTTTCCCTGCAAGCAACTCGTGCTGGACGGCATAAGAGAAGGTCTCCTGTTTAATTGCACACACGAGACAACTTTGCGCTTTTTGCCGCCTTATATTTTTACGGAGCAGGACGTAGACCGTGCAATCGCCGCACTGAGTAAGGTGTTCAAGAGTGCCAAGCGCCCGGAAGCGTAGCGAACCCGATCAGACTGGTCGCTGTGGCGCTCCTGCGTGGGGCGCCCCGCGCAACACGGCTTCTTTCTGAAGCATCTGGGCGGCTCGCCATAGAAACTCATCCTGGCACTCAGTACTTAATTGCTATCGGCTACTCATAACGCAACGCGATGATTGGATCAACCTTCGTCGCTCTCTTTGCCGGCACATAACAGGCCAGTAGGACGGCTAACATAAGCACTAGGGACACAATCGAAAACGTGACAAGATCCGTCGGCGCGATTCCATAAAGAAAGCGCGTCATCAGTCGAGTGGTCGCAAGGGCGGCAAAGATACCAATTATGATTCCTGCGCCGGCAAGGCGTGTAGCATCTCCCAGAACCATAACAAAGATCTGGCTGCGGCGCGCTCCGATTGCTAAACGCACCCCAATCTCTGACGTACGCTGCAGGACGGAATGGAAGATGACGCCGTACATGCCGATCGAGGCTAGTAGCAGAGCCAGCGTTGCAAACACAGCCATGAGAAGCAGGGCAAATCGATCGGCGGTCATGGAACTATCCACCAAGCTTGTGAGCGTGGCAAGCTTCGCTAGTGGGAGGTCCGGGTCAACGGCGTGAACGGCTTGGCGCATACGGGCGGTCATCGATGCTGGATCGGCATGCGTCTTAACGGCGAACTGCATCGTCTGCATCGAAGGCCATACCCTGATCTCATTTTGCGTATACGGCACGAACATCTCAGGCGCAGGTGCTTCGCGGAGCGAAGCGTGTTTGATATCCGCCACTATCCCCACGATGGTCCTCGCAGGGAAACGTACCAAATTCACTCCCACCTGCTTGCCGATCGGATCTTCGCCGCGCCAGTACTTCTTCGCCATGGCATTGTTAATGACCGTCACCGGCAGAGACTTGAGGCCGTCTGCATCAGTAATGTCCCGGCCCCGCAGCAAAGGGGTGCCTACAGTCGCAAAGTATCCCGGCGACACAAACGAATAGTTCGAGTACGGCTTCTCGGAGCCATTGGTGACGGGGTGCTCAGGGATACGGAGCACCGAGCTGTCAGTCGAACCCCCCATGGGTACCACGGAAGCGAGCCCCGCAGATTCGATTCCCGCCACGGACCGTAAACGCAACAGAACCTGTTGGTAAAGCTGCATCATGCGATAGGTATCCGTATACTTTGAACTCGGTAGCGGTAGTTCGAAGGTTAAAACTCGGGTTGCGTTGAACCCTGCTTCGGCGTGGAGCATATAAGAAAAAGTTCGTAACAACAAGCCAGCCGCGACAACGAGCACTAAGGCGAGCGCGACCTGTGCAATCACCAGCGTGCTGCGAATCTTGGTAGCCGCCGCGCTCCCTCCTGATCTCTTGCCTCCCTTCTTGAGCGCTTCCGCAAGATTCACTCGCGTGGCGGTTAATGCCGGCACTAATCCAAAGAGCATGCCGGTTACGAAGGTAACTGCCAACGCGTACGCAAGCACTCGCACGTCGAGCCCAGCCTCGTGCAGTTGCGGTATAGCTTGTGGCCCGAAGACTCTGACGAGGTGTAGAGCTACCTGCCCGAGCAGAATGCCCAACATGCCACCGGCGCCAGCCAGCAGGAAGCTCTCGGTCAGAAGTTGCCGGATTAAGCGTCCGCGTCCTGCGCCCAATGCCGCGCGCATCGCGAACTCCCGGTTCCGTCCTAACGAACGGTTAAGCAGCAGTCCGGCAACGTTCGAACAGGCGATCAACAGCACTACACCGACAGCCGCAAGAAACAACAATAGTGGACGCCGCGCATCAGTAACCGTCTGTTCGGTCAATGGAACGGCAAGAGAGAACCAGCCCTTTTCCTGGGGAAATTGTTCTTCGAGGCGCTTCTCAAAGACGTTCATATCTTGCCTCACCTGCGAGAGCGTAACGCCAGGCTTAAGATATCCAACGATCCCAAATTCGTTTGCTCCTCTCGGAGATGCGGGCAAGGCTAACGGCGTCCAAAGCTGAGTTTCTTTGGGCAGATCAAGACTCGCCGGCATGCCTTCCTGATTGGGAAAAATGAAGCTCGCCGGCATGACTCCAATCACGGTATAGGGATAACCGTTCAGGTCGACAACGGTGCCCAAGACGGCGGCGTTTGCACGAAAACGAGACTGCCACAGCCGGTGACTCAGGACGACAACACGTTCATGGCCCGGCGTGTCCTCTTCTGCTGTAAACGGCCTTCCGAGCAGCGGCGGGACACCGAGTGCCGGAAAGAAACCAGCCGATGCACGGACCCCTTCTAAAAGTTGCGGGTCGCCATCCACGGACTTTAGATTGAACGACTCTTTCTTGAATGCGCCTAAGTGTTGGAACGCAGTAGAGGTTTGCAAAAAGAGACGAAGTTCCCTTGGGTCCCACGGAAACTTGTCAGTTCCAGAGAAGAAGCCCCCTATAGGTGCCATGCGCCAAGGCATAACAACTCGCGAGGCGTTTGGATAAGGAAGCGGTTTCAAGAGGATCGCATTCACCAAGCTGAAGACAGCGGTGCTCGCGCCAATGCCAAGAGCAAGCGTAAGCGCAGCAAGGGTAAAGAAGCCAAAATTCTTCCGGAACGCTCGAACACCGTAACGAACATCCTGAAGAGTCTCTTCCAGAAGGTTCGTCCCGCGCGCCTTGCGGCAGTCTTCCTTGATTTGTGCCGCGCCGCCAATGCGAAGTCGCGCCTCTCGCGTGGCTTCGTCAAGACTCATGCCAGCGGCCCGGAGCTTCTCGATCTCGTTCTCAAAGTGGAACCGCAGCTCCTCATCCAGTTCGTCCTCCACAACGTGACGACGAAATAGCCCACGTAGGCGAATTCGCAAGTCGCTTAACACGGCTCAAATACCTTCTAAGATTTGCGTAACAGCAGTATTCACTTTTCGCCAGGTATCCCTCTCAACTTCGAGCTGTTTCTTTCCGCTGCGGGTGAGTTCGTAGTACTTGGCGCGCCGGTTGTTTTCGGAAGTGCCCCATTTGGCTTTGATCCAACCACGACGTTCAATCCGGTGTAGAGCTGGATACAACGAGCCCTGCTGAATGTGAAGCACATTACTCGACATCTGTTGAACACGTTCGGAGATGCCCCAGCCGTGCAGCGGCTCTAGTGCCAATGTCCTAAGGATGAGGAGGTCCAGCGTGCCCTGTGGAAGGTCAATACGTTGATGTGTCATTAGGTCGTGTCACAGTTGCTGTTTGTGGTTCTGGCCAATGTTATCCAATCTCTTGTAGAAGTGCAAGGGGAAAAGAATTAGGACTTTATCATACGGTACGGGCAAGGCCGATCAGCAGCCCTCAACCTTTGCTCAGAAGTATCGTAGCCCTACGATAATCTTTGGGCCCCATTCGAGTGTCCTCTCTGGGCATCAGGTATTCCCCTTACGGATGTGCGGGATTTGCTTCCGCCTTTCCGGCTCAAGGCTCAATCCAGCTGAGAGGGAAATGTACTTCGGTGGCTAACCGCGTCTTAGGTAAGGTGGTGTCGTGAGTCGGGTCGCTCACATCCGTGGTGCTCGTATAAGCGCGAGCCGGAAATGGACCGGGAGACCGCTTCGGGTGCTTGTCAGTGAATTAGGCGGAACTTAGTGCGAATTACTGAGATTGGAGCCCGGCTTTTGCGAGCAAGCGCAGAAGAGCGCCCTCGCCACCAGCACCGCGCTGGACAGCGGCAATGTTGCCATCGCGACCAATCACAACGTAATAGGGATATACCTTTGCCTCGCAGATGGCGGCGAGAGTTGTATCTTCGGCTAGCACGATTTTAGAAGAACGGGGCGACTGTTCAAGGTACTTCTTCACTTTGCGCCGGGGCTCGCCCATGTTGATGGAAATGACGATAAGGCCGTCCTTTTGAAAATCTTTGAGGATGCTTTCAACGGCCGGTTCGTCGTGCTTGCAGGGAGGGCACCAGGTGGCCCAGAAATCGAGCAGAACTACTTTGCCGATCAGCGATTCGTTCGTCAGTCGCTCGCCATCGAGAGTTTTGACGACGAAGTGAAGTGCGGGTTGGTCTATGTCGATGGCGAGCAATCTAGCGGCGCCGAGACAGAAGAGAACCGAAGTGACGGCTTGACGGCGAGATAGCTGAAGAACGGAGAGCATGGTGGATCGATATTATTCGAAAATGGTGTCCGGCGCAAGGGGCGGACGTAGGAATGTAGCGGAATCGCAGACTATCTGGCCCGGCGCGGGGCGAGATACTCTGCGGTCCCTTATTGGCGGAAGCGCCAGTGCTCCCAATTAATGCAAGTAATCGACAGTCACACGATCATTAGGAAGCGGCGCTTGCGCAAATGTAATGACATTCCCGTGGAGCGAGTAGGCGAAGTGGAGCTCCTGGTGCACCCCGTTCAAATACACAAAGGAAAGGAACGGGGTGTAACTCAGGGTAAAAGCAGTATTGGTTCCATCTGTTGTGCCTATTCCTTGCCCAGCTGGCCCACTATATTGTGTACTAAATGTCAAGGTGAGTGCGGGACCAGCAGGACCTTGGGGACCGGGAGGGCCTTGCGGTCCGATAGAGCCTTGCGGCCCTTGAGGTCCAGCCGGACCCGGAGGGCCTTGAGCTCCTTGGGCGGTGTTGAGAACGATAAATGCGATGTTCGCGGTAACGCTTGAGCCATCTCCAGCGCTGGCAATCAGCCGCGCAGTATGCGAGCCGTTCGAAAGTGGAATAGTATTTACGGAAAAGCTCCAACCGACGTTGGGACATCCCGCAAATCCGGGAAAGGCCCCGCAAACATCTGTTCGTAATACTCCATAGCCATTGTTCATATTGCTGGGGTTTGAATCGATGGCGATTATGACGGACTTAACTGGAACAGTTCTACTATCGAGGGCCCAGCCGCTGAAAGTAGCCGTACCGGAAACGACCTGAGTGACTGCGGGCCGGTCAACGTTGATGACGATGTTGTTGCCCAATGCTGCTTTTACGAAGCAGCTCAACCAAAGAAATTTGAAGACAAGTGAGGTTTTCATATGTTAGAG